>CAYGOE010000032.1:17797-21403 GCA_964351405.1 uncultured Muribaculaceae bacterium
AAATTAAGGTAATATCAAAATTTTTATTCCTAATTTTGGCAGTTGGTACACTTGGAAATACTGTAAAAAATGGATATTAAAAAGAGGAAAAGGGTTGTCAGGTGGTTATGGATAATGTTCTGGAGTCCCTTTGTATTATTATTGTTTTCGTTGCTTTTAGTAGGGATGTTTGCAGACATTCCTTCGTTTGAGGAGCTTGAAGATCCCAAGAATAATCTTGCTACCGAAGTGATATCGGAAGATGGGGAGATTCTTACAACCTTTCATATAGAGAACCGCTCCTTTATCACTTACGGGGAGCTCTCCCCAGCTCTTATAGATGCAGTAATCGCTACCGAAGATGTCCGGTTTAACAGCCATAGCGGGATAGACTTTAGAAGCCTTGCAAGGGTTGTCGTAAAGTCTATTTTGATGGGACAGACTCGCTCCGGAGGTGGAGGGAGTACTATTACCCAACAGCTTGCAAAGTCACTATTCCCCAGAGATACCGTTGTTAGCAGCTTCCCGGGGGCAAAGATCTACAAACTGGGAGTATCTAAGTTTAAAGAGTGGATTACTGCAGTGAAGCTGGAGCGGAACTATACCAAACCGGAGATCCTGAGTATGTATATGAACGCTGTTTTTTACGGCAGTAATGCATACGGGATAAGAGCGGCAGCCAATACATTTTTCGGGAAGCACCCTTCACAACTTACAGTAGAGGAGGGGGCCACACTGGTGGGGATGGTAAACAAACCAACCAGATTCAATCCGGTATTAAATCCGGAGCGCTCGCTGGCACGAAGAAATCACGTTTTGGGGCAGATGAGAAAGTATGGTTTTTTGAGCAGAGATGATCACGACTCAATAGTGAAGATACCTATTAAACTCTCCTACTCACAGCAGGACCACAACTCCGGACTTGGCCCCTATTTCCGTGATATGCTCCGCAGGGTTATGAATGCAAATGAGCCTCTGAGATCTTCCTACAGACAGTATGAAGATTACCAGGCAGACTCCACTCTTTGGAGGGATGACCCCCTCTATGGATGGTTGAATAAAAATGTGAAGCCGGATGGTACCAAATACAACCTGGATAAGGAGGGGTTAAAAATCTACACCACAATAAATTCGAGGATGCAACGCTATGCAGAGGAGGCTGTTGCCGAGCATCTGGGCAAAGAGCTTCAAAAGGTCTTCTTTAGCGATTTGAGGTGGAAGCGAAACCGCCCGTTTTCGGATGATGTTCCAAAGGAGATTACAGATAATATAATGAGGCAGGGGAGGAGATGGAGTGACCGCTACAGAATGATGAGTGCCGCCGGTTCAACCGCAAAAGAGATTGAGGAGAGCTTCACTAAGCCTGTCCCTATGACGGTTTTCGGATGGAACGAGAGGGGTCGTATAGATACTATAATGTCGCCCAATGACTCAATCAAATATTATAAATCTTTCCTTAGGGCTTCGCTTATGGCGATGGAGCCCCAGACGGGCTTTGTTAAGGCCTATGTGGGGGGGCCGGATTACAGATATTTTAAATATGACAATGCACGTCAGGCAAAACGGCAGGTTGGTTCGACCATTAAACCGTTTCTTTATACCCTGGCAATGCAGGAGGGTTACACCCCTTGCGATAAGGTTGTAAATGTTCCTCAGACCTTTATGGTGGGGGATAGCACCTGGACTCCGGAGAGTACAGATAAACCGGAGTGGATAGGTAAGAAGGTAACCCTTAAGTGGGGTCTCACAAGAAGTAGCAACAACATATCTGCATACCTTATGAGGCAGTTCGGGCCAAATGCTCTGGTAGATATGTGCCGCCGTCTGGGAATCAAGAGCCACCTGGACCCTGTTGTCTCACTCTGTTTAGGACCTGCAGATATCACTCTTTATGAGATGGTTGCTGCCTATAATACCTATCCGAGCAGAGGGGTTCATATAGATCCTATATTTGTATTGAGAATAGAAGATAAATCGGGCAATGTGCTGGGTAACTTTACTGCCCGTAAAAGGGAGGCGATAAGTGAGTCTACAGCCTACCTGATGGTAAATCTTATGGAGGGTGTCGTTAATGAGGGTACTGCAGCGAGGCTTAGGGTTAAGTATATAACTCAGGGGCCTATTGCCGGAAAGACAGGTACCACAAATGACCAGAGCGATGGTTGGTTTATAGGTTTTGTTCCACGCCTTACTGCGGGTGTTTGGGTCGGAGCCGAGGACAGACAGGTTCACTTCGAAAGTCTGGCTCTGGGGGGTGGCTCGAATATGGCGCTTCCAATCTGGGGCCTTTTTATGCAGAGGGTAATGAGAGACCCAACCCTGGGAATATCTGCCTTCGATGCCTTTACCTCGCCTCCGGGGTTCTTTGTAGATCTTAACTGCAAAGGTACAGACGAAGATCTTGAGGTGGAGCAAGCCAAAAAGGATCTGTTTTTTAACTAGTAATTTGTTCAAGAGTTTTTTGATGAAGAGAATTGCACTTATATATGGTGGTGACTCGTCGGAGTACGAGGTCTCCGTTAAGAGCGGAAAGCATATGGCCTCTCATATAGACAAGGAGAGGTATGAGGTTTTTGAGGTTTTAATTAAGGGGGCAGACTGGAGAGTGGTTTGCGAGGGGGAGGATCATCACTATTTTATTGACAAAGCAGATTTCTCTTTGGTTATGCCATCTAAAGGGTGGCTTAAGGAGAGCAGGCTCCATTTTGACCTGGCTCTTATAATGATTCACGGCTCACCGGGAGAGAACGGGCTGCTCCAGGCCTATTTTGAGATGATTGGGATGCCGTTTACAACTTGCCCGGCCTCCGTCGCCGCTATAACCTTCAATAAATATGCCTGTAAATGTTTTTTGAGAGATATCGGGGTGAAGTTGGCCAAAGAACAATTCATAAGACGAGGCGACGGGTACAACCCATACGATATCTCAATAGCTCTGGGTCTTCCTCTCTTTGTTAAGCCAAACAATGGCGGGAGCAGCTTTGGGGTGACCAAGGTGAAGAGGCTGGAGGAGCTTAACGACGCAATCGAGTGTGCCTTCAAGGAGGATGCAAGTATATTGATTGAAGAGTTTATTGATGGTAGCGAGATGACCAATGGGGTCTATGAGCACAATGGCCAACTGGTTCGCCTCCCTGTAACAGAGATAATCTCCAATAACGAGTTCTTCGACTACGAGGCCAAATATCTGGGTGCGTCTCAGGAGATCTGTCCGGCCCTGATCCCTGCCGATCTTAGCGAAAAAATAGTAGACCTATCACATAAAATCTACCGCTACTTGGGTTGCCGCGGAGTGGTGAGAGTAGACTACATAGTGCGCGGCGAAGAGATCTTCTTCCTCGAAATCAACACCGTTCCCGGAATGACCGAAATGAGCCTCGTTCCCCAGCAAATCCGCGCCGCCGGAATGACCATTCAGGAGTTCCTCTCACAGATTTTGGGGGAATAACTGGCAGTGTTATGTGAAACAAGCTGGTTTACAGATATTTAAAAACAGGGATTTTTGCAATTGTGAAAACTGCAAAAACTATTCCATTAATTTACAAAGACTTACACAAAACACTAACAGATGCCTAAAGTTCCCCACGTGCTTAACTCGCATATTAACAACAGCTAACGAGGTGTTTG
>CAYGOE010000033.1:0-13119 GCA_964351405.1 uncultured Muribaculaceae bacterium
TTTCTTGATTTATACTTCAAGAGAATCCAAGGGAGAGCTAATCCTAACCTGTCCTCCTTCCCTTTCCCCTGAACTACGTGAACCTGCATACGCGTGGAATCTATTGCTTGGGGTTTGATCATTTGAAGCTCTTGTCTCCTCAGACCTGAAGAATAAGTCAGCATAAGGATGGCTCTGTGCTTTATGTTGCTGGTGGCATTTATTATCCTTTCTACTTCTTGTTGAGATAATACAACCGGCAGCTTCTTCTCCCGTCTTGGACGTTTGATCTTAAGCTGTTCCCATTCACGGTGTAGGACATCAACCTGTAGTATCTTGAAGGCACTGATATACTGGTTGACCATTGTGGTGGAAATCTCATCTACAGTAATTCGATGATGCAGATAATCTTTGAACTCTTGCGTTGTAATCTTGTCCAGTGGCTGATCATAAAAATTTTCTATCTTTGATAATAGTCCACTGTAAGACAGAACGGATCTTGGACTGTAATTGCGGTACTGCATCTCATAGATGAGCCCCTCAATAAACTGAGAATTAATGTTTTTCATGATGGTTTGTTTTGAAGTTTGCACCTCTAATTTACCATCAAATTACCGCCTCCGAAAGGGGGCGGTTTAGTTCAACTTGTTTATAAATGCAACAAAGTACATTCAATGTCGCTTATGTATGAGCCTTGAAGCACATTTATGGTGTTATCTATTTTTGAGGGAATTGGGTTGTAAATAGAATTCATCTGTAAATTCTTATTGTTGTTTGAGGCCTGGGGTGCTTTGTTCAACTATTTTTTGGTCTAACAGTTTTTAATTCGACTAAGAAAAAAGGATTGCGACTAATTTCTTTTTTCATTATTGGCTATATACTTTATGAAATAGCTCAACCATATCTCCCAAAAGGAGTTTTTGACTGGAAAGATATTTATGGGACATTTATTGGAGGAATTATTGGATTGCTTTTGTTTTTTCTAATTCATAAAGTTGTTAAGAGAAATAAAATTATTTATAGATTTTAATATTCAATTACGCCACACAACATATTGTATAGTGCATGCGGGTTTTAGCGATATGCGAACGTTTGTGGCTCGAAAAAAAGTAAGTGTAAACTGATAGAAAATCGCTTCTCAATTCCGCACGACCCCATACCATAAAACGTTATTTGGCATTTTAAAAGACCGTTGATATAAATTTTTCATACTAAATTGAGAATTATTGAAAATAATTCGAAAAATGTTTGCATGCTAAGTTATGTATTTCTAACTTTGTGTTAGATTTATTTAACTTATATTTTGTCTTATGAAAAAATCGTTAATTGTTTTTATCGTAGCTGGACTTGTTTTAATGACAACAGGTCTTTGGTTTTTTACATCAGCTAAAGAGTTTAGCACAATGGATTTATTACACTTCGGTGTAATTACATTAATTGTAGGTTTTGCGGTCTTTATTGGATTTAAAAGATTAAGTAATGCGAAACGTGGAGAGCCGGTTGAAGATGAATTGTCAAAAAAAATTCTTCAAAAGACAGCAGCAATTTCGTATTACATTTCTCTTTACATTTGGGTATTTCTAATATTCCTTAAAGACAGAGTTAAATTTGAAACCGAAGAATTACTTGGAACTGGTATTATAGCAATGGCAGTGACATTCGGAATTTCTTGGCTCATAATAAACTATAAAGGGATTAAAAATGACTAACAGAATTAAGGAATTTAGGGCTCGTCATAACTTAACTCAAGATGACCTCGCAAAAAAAATAAATGTACGTAGAGAGACAATTGTGTTTTTGGAACAAAACAAATATAACCCATCATTAAAACTTGCTCATGACTTAGCTAGTGTTTTCTCTGTTACAATTGAAGAGCTTTTTATTTTTGAAAATAACCTCGAAAATAGATAACCCAATGGCCCAATTACATTGGAGGCGGAAATAAAATTCAGAGCAATGCAAATATAGATAATCAAATAGAGTCTGCAATAAGTAAGATTGAAATTTAAAAAACCATGTATAGAGAAAGGTTAAGCGAAACCAGATAAACTTATATCCAAGAGGATAAATTAGAAAGGTTCTATTTAAGGACATTATAGTATGTATTAAAGATATAATTATGGATATCGATAATTCGAAGACAACTACTCATTTAGAGTAAAAAACAAAGTCCTTAACTGGATTACTCAACTACAGTCCAATTCCGTAGAGGTGGCAATTCCAGTCAAGGATTTAAATGTTGCTACGAATGTAGTAAACAATTTAAATTATCTCTTCGCTTTTGCTGAATACAGGAACAAAAAGTTTGTACTTTTTCGCTTTTAGGTTCCTTTTTTATGTGTATTTTTGTTATGGTTTGATAACACATTACAATTTGATTCAGTTTGTTGAATATATTTGCTGCCAGAGCGCAGTAAGAAGAGGTCCGCATTGTGAATATGCAACCTATCCAAAACTGATCCAACTTTTGTAAATATGTTGAAAAAAGACAAACTACACTCACTCCATGAACTGGTTTGTTATTTGCTTAATTTATAAACACAAACAAAAAGGCGTTAATTATCTTTTAACTTACTGGCCAAATGATGCTAATGTTAATGATGAGGATTTAGTTGATGAGGGATTAAAAGCCTTTTTTAAAAAATAAAAAAAAGAAAATTAATGTCGACAAAATTTTTTACTAACGAAAATGAGAATACGCTCCTCAGTAAAATTGAGGGGATTTTTAAATATAGAAACATTCATTTCTTTGATGCTCTGGTTGGCTATTTCAGAGCTTCAGGTTACTTCCGGATTCGCCCTTTTATTGAAAAAGCTTCTGAAATTAGAATATTGGTAGGTATTAACATTGACAATCTTATTTATGAAGCCAATAAACGTGGATTGCTTTTCATAGAAGATCCTGCGAAAAGCCGGGATGATTTTTTTGTGGAAATTAAAAAGAACATCCAGGAGGCAGAATATGATAAAGAGGTTGAAGATGGAATGATGCAACTGATTCAGGACTTAGTAACCGGTAAAATTAAACTCAAAGTCCATCCAAATCAAAACCTGCATGCCAAAATTTACATATTCAGGGAACAGGAAAAACACGATCACGGATATGGCTCAGTAATTACAGGATCAAGTAATTTAACTA
Organism: uncultured Muribaculaceae bacterium; assembly: GCA_964351405.1. GTDB lineage: Bacteria > Bacteroidota > Bacteroidia > Bacteroidales > UBA932 > Bact-08. The sequence goes on from CAYGOE010000033.1 coordinate 3,119, forward strand.
ATAATGGACTTGAAAGAAATTTTGAGTTTAACGTTGAATTGAGAGAAAATACTGATATTGATTTTGCAACCGAAACATTCGAGAAACTTTGGAATGAGAGCATTGAGATAGGAAAAGATTTTGTGCAAAAACTTAAAAAAGAAACTTATCTCAATAATGAATTTACACCTTTCGAGGTGTATATGAAATTCCTTGTGGAATATTTTGGCAGAAGCATTGACTTTGACCCTAATTCAATTCAGGATTTGCCCCAAGGATTCAAGAAGTTATCCTATCAGGTTGATGCCGTAGCTGATGGATATAATAAGATGATGAAACATAACGGCTTCTTCTTATCAGATGTGGTTGGATTAGGTAAAACGATTGTTGCTACGCTTATTGCAAAGAAATTCTTTTACTCAAATGGTTTTCCTTCGTATTTGTCAAAAACTCTGATTATTTGTCCTCCTACAATTAAGGGAAATTGGGAAGATACTCTGTATAGCTTTGGTCTACACAATTATAAGATTGTTACTTCAGGTAGTCTGCACAAAGTTACCAAGCTTCATGAATATGATTTGATAATTGTTGATGAAGCCCACAAATTCAGAAGCGACAGTGCAGAAATGTATTTTCACTTGCAGAACATCTGCAAATCGCATACTCGAAAAAAATTGAACAATGATACATATGAGCAAAAGCGAGTGATGCTTATTTCTGCAACCCCTTTGAATAACCGACCTGAAGACATTGCGAACCTGGTTTATTTATTTCAGGACTCGAAAAATTCATCACTGGAAATATCCAACCTGCAGCACTTCTTTAGAAACCAGATTGATGCCTATAAGAAATTGAAGGATGAGCCGGACATTCAAAAAGTAAGTGCAGCCGTCAAGATCATTTATGAAAAAATCAGGGTAAAGGTAATCGAACCTCTTACTGTTCGCAGAACCAGAACCGATCTGGTTGAAAACGAGGAATACGCCAAAGACTTAAAGGAACAGGGTGTGATATTCCCGGCTGTAAATAAGCCCGAGAAAATCTACTATCCATTAGACGAATATTTAGATGAACTGTACGACAAAACCATCTTGTATTTAAGTCATCCAACTAAAGGTTTAACATACAATCGGTATCAGGCTATCAAATATTTAAAACCTCATAAGAAAAGTAAATACCAAAAGGCTGACCTGATTTCTACCCAGTTAGCTAAGATTATGAAAACGCTACTGGTAAAACGCATTGATAGTAGTTTTTATGCGTTCAGGCAATCGTTGCGCAGATTTTCAGAAGCTACCAATGCTATGGTAAAAATGTTTGATAATGACCGGATTTATATTGCTCCGAATGTAGGTGTGAATGATTATATTAATGAAGGAAAGGAAGATGAATTAATCACCGTTCTTACAGAATTATCAGGTTCAGACCCTACAATTGAGATTTGTACGGCAGAAGATTTTGAACCGGGTTTTATTGGTGGCTTGAGAAAGGATAATACCTTATTGGAAGAGATGGTAAAGGAATGGGACTTGGTTGACCAGGACCCTAAACTTGAAATATTTAAAGAATACCTTACTAAAAAACTGTTTAACATGTCAATTAATAAGGAGCAAAAGCTTGTAGTCTTCTCAGAATCCAAGGAAACCACCTTTTATCTTAAAGATGAATTGACCAAAGCAGGTTTTGAAAAAATCCTCGTTGTTGACAGCAGTAGCAGAAAAGACCGTTTCCCATTGGTAAAAGCAAACTTTGATGCCAATATACCTCTTACTGAGCAAAAGGACGATTATGATATGGTCATAAGCACAGAAGTATTAGCCGAAGGGATTAATATGCACAGGTCTAATATCATTGTCAACTACGATACACCCTGGAACAGTACCCGTTTGATGCAGCGTATAGGTAGAGTAAACAGGATTGGTTCCAAAGCAAATAATATTTATGTATTCAACTTCTTCCCTACTGCTAAAGTGAACAATGACATTGAGCTTGAAAAAAAGGCAATCATGAAGTTACAGGCTTTCCACAGTGCAATGGGTGAAGACAGTCAGATTTACTCACAGGATGAAGTGACTGAAAGTTTTGGACTTTTTGATAAAACAGTGAATGAAGAAAAGGACGAGAAATTAAGAATCTTGCTGGAGTTGCGAAAATTTAGAAAGGACAATCCCGATTTGTTCAAACAAATAAAGAATATGCCCACCAGGGCAAGAGTTGGTAGGAAAAGCCCGGTACTAAAAAACTCAACCATCACTTTCATCAGAAACGAAAAAAGAGATGCTTTTTTATTAGTCAGGGAAAATGGTGAGATCGATGAACTTACTTTCTTACAGGCAGAAAAGGAATATTTCGCTAAAGTAACTGAAAAGGCAATTGACCTGAACGAATATCACCACGACCAGGTCAAGAAGGCAATCCAGTTATTTGCCAACAAATTAGAGGAAGAAAAAAGTAAGGAAAGAAAAATTGATACCACACAAGGCCCGAATGAAAAAAGAGCTTTAGCTTTTTTAGATGCCATTTCTAATATTCAGGTTGCAAATCCGGAGGAAAAAGAGCTTTTGCAAAATGCTAAACAGGCAATACGCTTGGGTAAGTTTCAAAACCTGCAAAGGGATGTGAATAAACTTGCCAAAGCTGTTAAAACTGTACCCTTAAAACAAGCCTTGCTTTTGGAAGAGGTTATTAAGATACTTCAAAAGTATCCTCTGCAAGCTATCGAGGATGATGTTGCCCCGGTTTTACAGCCAATTTTTAACCTCAAAGAGTTTAAGCCTGAGATAATAATCAGTGAGAGTTTTAATATTTAACAATCAATTATTCTATGCAAGAAAAAGAGCTAAAGCAAGTATTGACCGATTCCTACGACTTCTCAAAGTGGCATAGGGTAATTGATTATGTTTTCCCTCAATGCAGCTTCGAAAGCAGCATTGTTTCAATCGAAAATTATAACGAGAAGATTTCTCATATCCACCAGAAAGGAGAAATCACACTCACCGATAACAAGAGAATCATCATACTTGAAGTTGCCGTTAAAAAAGGAGACATTACCAAAGCCAAGGTTGGCTTTCACAATCTTACTTCTAAGTTTATTGACCAGGCTAATAATCACGGTATTTTAGCCTTTTATGTCCCTGAAGGAGAAGAAAGAGCTGATTACCGCCTTTCATTCATTTGCAAGGAATCAAGATTCAAGGACGATGGCACTTATGAAGAGTTCAAAACCAATCCGAAACGATATACGTATGTCCTTGGAGAGAATGAAACTGCCAACACTGCTGCAAAACGTCTCAAGGAATTAGCCGCAAAGAAAAACGGGTTCGATTTTGAACTGAATGATGTAATTGACGCATTTTCAGTCGATAAACTTACGGAGGAATTTTTCAAAAAATACAAAGAGCAGTTTCAAATTTTCAATCATTATCTTATTGAGGATGAAAATATCCGGTACAATATCTTTGGAATAGACCGCAATGAGACTGAGGACGAGAGGTCAACCAACGAAATTCCGATAAGGGATTTTACAAAGAAACTGCTGGGTCGTCTGGTTTTCCTGTATTTTCTACAAAGAAAGGGCTGGATGGGAGTACCGGCAGAACAAAACCTTTTATCGCACTTTGAGGATGACGATTCTGATGACTACACCAAAACGGTAAAGAGAATCTTTTCACCCGCAAACGGTTACAAAGATTTTATCTACAGGCTATTCAATGATACTCAGCAGCCTGAAAAGTTTCACAGCAAGTATTTGAAGGAACTCTTCTATAATACACTCAATAATAAAGAACGTCCGGATTTCCGTTTTTTAATCAATGGTAACACTCCTTTTCGTGATGGATCTGTCAGGAGTGTCCCTTATCTAAATGGTGGATTGTTTGATGATGACTTCCCACAAGGAAATAACATAGATTTTCCTGCTCAGATGTTTGAAGGCTTGTTTGAATTTTTGGAGCAGTACAATTTCACTATTGACGAGAATAGCCCCGAAGACCATGAAGTAGGCATAGACCCCGAAATGCTTGGTCATATCTTCGAAAACCTACTGGAAGAGAACCGAAATTCCGGTACTTACTACACACCAAAAGAAGTGGTTCATTACATGAGCCAGCAAAGTATCATTCAGTATTTGAGTCACCACGTTCCCGGAAATCATCAAGCCATCGAATCACTCATTAAAGCTAACTGTGTAACATTTGACCCATTTATTGAAAAGAATGCAGTAGCCATCCGAAAATTACTTCATAAGGTCAAGGTCTGTGACCCTGCCATCGGTTCAGGGGCATTCCCTATGGGAATACTTAAAGTGGTTTACAATGTTTTGAGCAGGATTCATAACTTGCTTGAACCCGGTAAACCGTTTGATGAAGCTCAGACTAAAAAAGACATCATTCAGAAAAGCATATATGGTGTAGACCTGGAACGTGGAGCAGTTGACATTGCCCGTTTACGATTTTGGCTGGCATTGGTGGTTGATGAGGACTACCCTAAACCGTTGCCCAACCTCGATTATAAAATTATGCAGGGACATAGTCTTTTAGAGAAATTTGAAGGAATCCCCTTGGTTTTTAATATTAACGAATACAAGCAGAGAAAAGGGATAACCAAGAATCTATTTGGTTCAATAGTTGAGGAAAGTAGTCTTACCACCTATTTGTGGCAAAATCAGGAGTTTGACATCACTGAATTGGAGGAGAAATACTTTAAGAGCTTTGACCCCCGTGAAAAAAGTGTTATAAAAAACAAAATTGAAAACTTAGAAAAAGATTTTATTAAAGTACAGATTGAAGAAACTCAGGAAAAAATCCAGATCGAAATAAACAAACTAACTGTAAAAATTACAGCGATTCAATTAACCAACTTTAATGATACATTTAATACTACAATTGCGCACAAAAATAAACTCGAAAAGCTAAAAAAAGACCTGGAGAAGTATCAGGCTCAGCGGGAAAATCTTATAAAGGAAAAAGATAGGCTTTGGCAGAGCTACGAAAACCTGATTAGAAATTTCCATAAGAACAAACCTTACTTTTTATGGCATCTGTACTTTATGGATGTTTTTGAAGCCGGTGGCTTTGATATTGTAATCGGTAATCCGCCTTACATTAAAGAATATACCAACCGGGCGGCCTTTGATGGTCTCAGGGATAGCCCTTATTATATGGGCAAGATGGATATTTGGTATCTGTTTGCTTGCTTTTGTATGGATATGCTGAAAGATGATAGCGGTATTGAGTGCTTTATTGCACAGAATAACTGGGTAACAAGTGCAGGGGCAGCAATTTTCCGCAACAAGGTTGTTCAGGAGACTGAGATGCTTTCATTTACCGACTTTGGCAATTACAAAGTATTTCAAAGTGCAGGTATTCAGACAATGATTTATGTGGTTAAAAAAACTACACAACCTCCTACAAGTTATACTACCAACTATTCAAGATTATTGGTTGATAATATTGACAAGACTTTTCTGGATTACTTTTTACAAAGCGAAAAAGAAAGCACCCACGACAATTTCGAGAAGCTCCAGTTTGAATTTATTCCTACTGATTATGTTGATGGTTATATCACTTTTGCCAATGATATAAATGACAATATTTTAAAGAAGATCCAAACAGTCAACCATTTTAAGTTATTTGAAAATGAAGTAGCTCAAGGAATTGTTTTCCCTCAAGATTTCCTGAATAAAAAAAATGCCAATAAATTAGGTAGCTCATTTAAAGTTGGTCAGGGGATATTTGCATTAAGTATTGAAGAACTAAGCAGAATTCCTCTGACAAATAAGGAGCAGGAGCTAATAAAACCGTATTTTACTACCGATAATTTTAACAGGTTTTATGCTAATGATGATTTTGAGCAAGTAGTAATCTATACTGATTCCTCATATAAAAATCCTCATTCTTTACAAGAATATCCAAACATAAAGCAGCATTTAGACCAGTTTATATCCATTTTCACCTCAGATAACAAACCTTATGGGTTACATCGTGCAAGGGAGGAAAGATTTTTTATTGGTGAAAAAATTATTGTGCAGCGAAAATGTGCAGGAAGACCTGTCTTTACATATGCTGACTTTGAAACTTATGTATCTGCTACATTTTACCTGATTAAAACCGATAGGGTAAATTTGAAATTTCTTACTGCTTTGCTTAATAGCAAACTCATTGCCTTTTGGTTAAGGCACAAGGGTAAAATGCAGGGCAATAATTACCAGATTGACAAAGAACCTTTGCTGGAAATTCCCATTATTGAAACCGATAAACAGAATGTGTTTGCTACTCTGGTTGATTATATTCTGCTTGTTTATCAACCACGGCAGGAATCATTAATAAAATACATTAGCGATGACCTGATTATCAATTCCATTGAGGAGGTAATTGACCAGGCATTTTACGAACTCTATTTTGGCAATGAGCCTGAGATGAAGGAACTAAAGGTGATTAAAGATTTGGAGAATCGGTTACGACCAATTTCAAGTCAATCCACACAACAGGATATTGAAACGGTAGTTGGTTTTTATCACTGGTTGCATGACCAGAAAAATCCAATCAGGAACATACTGCTGAAAGCCAATATTGCGAGCAAAGATATTGTAGGCATTATTAATTCAAATATCAGCCAATGAGGATAACTGAACTGCAATTACAGAATTTTAAATTCTTCACCGGCAACATTTTAAGCAATACGCTTAAACTGCCAAACGGTGAAAATGTCCTTGCCTGGGGAGAGAACGGAAGCGGTAAGTCCTCCATTTATTGGGCTATCTATACTTTATTACAATGCAGTTACAAAGAACATGCTGATATTGATAATTATTTTACCCCTGCTCATGAAAAGAACCTGGTAAACATCCATAAACCTGAAGCCGACAGAGCTTTTATCAGAATGGTTTTGGATAATGGGAATGAGTATAAAATTGAATCAGCAGACTATACTGCAATAGGAAATAATGACTTAAAGCTAAGTGCTGTAAGTAGTGATTTTATTAATTATCAGGTTGTAGCAAGTTTTCTCAATTTTTATCACAGCGATAATGCTGTATTGTTTGAAATGTTTGAGAAAGAGATATTCAGGTATTTACAGTTTAATCCACCAGCACCTTATAATTTTGGGTTTTTCGATAATGCATGGGAGGAATTGAAGAAACCTTTAGTAAAATCAAGGACAGGTAGAGCATTCAAATATCCGAGTTCTCAGTCAACAACATTCACTAATAAAAATAAACTAAAAAATGCTTTCAATCTTCAATTAGAAACCCTTTTAGGCAATGTAACTACAAAAGCAAATCAGATTTTACAGAACCCCAATCGTTTTAATTTGGACATAGAGGTTGAGTTGGTTTACAAAAAATATGATTTTCAGGTTTCGGCACATAATTCTGAGTATAGAGAAATAATGCCTGAAATTTCTCTTAAAGTGCGCAGGTACAACGGCTTGATTGATGTCGTAAAGAAACCTCATTCATTCCTGAATGAAGCCAAGAAAACTGCTATTGGTTTATCCATCCGGTTAGGAATACTCGAAAGACGGCTTTTAGCCGATAAACTGAATGTTCTGGCATTGGATGATTTACTCATCAGTCTGGACATGAGCATCAGAGAGGTTGTCCTGAAGTTACTGTTTGAGGATTATGAGAGAGATTATCAGCTATTGATATTTACACATGACAAGCAGCTTTTCAAAATCGCCAAACACAAAATAGAGCATGGAAATTTTACTCATGAATGGAAATTCTGGGAGTTTTATGTCAATGAGAAAGATCCTGCGAAGCCTGAGCCAAGATTTTTTGATACGAAATCCCAACTTTCTGTTGCCTTTAGTCATTTGCAGGAAAACGACTATCCGGCTGCAGCCAATTATTTGAGGAAACACTGTGAACATCTTATCGAAACTTATCTGCCACAGTATTGCTACAGAGATGTAAACAAGGACAAATCACATAAGAATTATCCGCTGGACGGAATGATAACCAACAGCATTCTTTTTCTGGATAGAATCAATGGCACAGCACCTAAAGCAAAGCTTACTGATTTGATACAGTATGTGGAAATGTTGTTAAATCCTTTGTCCCACACGGAAAGAGGTGTCGAAAGGCACAAAGGCGAGATTAAAATTGTAATAAAGACATTAGAGGAGTTAGAAATCGAACTGAAAAGATTGAGGTTTTCAAAAATGCCAATAGTACCAATAAACACTGATTTGTTTCTGACACTTGTTAAGGATGCAAACAACACCTTCAAAATTCATATAAAACTAAAGGAGGATTTATTTGTGTATGATGAAGGTGGTACTATTAAATTATCAAAATGTTTGACTGACAGTATAGCTTATTGGCGTTTACAGCCAGGAATTCCAGATATTACTGGAAAATACAACTATTTTCAGAATACGGACATTGCAGCATCCTACAATAGCATTGCTAATCATCCAAATGTCAATGTAGCAGTTATTCCGGACTGGGAATCACTATTTACCAAAGCCGATGGAACAATTTTAAATACTCTTATGGTTTTATGAAACAGGAAAATATTATTAATACAGAACTAAAATTTTCAGATATTATTTTTTACACATCTCCTGAGGGTAATGTAAGCATTGAGGTCATTTTCAATGATGAAACCTTTTGGTTGAATCAAAAGCGAATGTCAGAGCTTTTCGGTGTAGAAGTTAATACGATCAATTATCATTTGAAAGAAATTTTTAAAAGTGGTGAGCTTAAGGAAGTTTCAACTATTCGAAAAATTCGAATAGTTCAAAAAGAAGGTACTCGTAGCATTCCCCGCAATATTGATTTTTACAACCTTGATGCAATTATTGCCGTTGGTTATAGAGTTAGCTCATTTGAAGCAACTCAGTTTCGTATCTGGGCCACAAAAACGCTTCGGGAATTTATCGTTAAAGGCTTTGTATTAGATGATGAGAGGCTTAAACAAGGAAAACGATTTGGTAAAGATTACTTCGATGAGCTGCTGGAACGCATACGGGAGATTCGGGCAAGCGAAAGGCGTTTTTATCAGAAGATTACTGACATTTACCAGCAATGCAGTATTGATTATAACAAGGAATCAGATATAACCCAAACCTTTTTTAAAACAGTTCAAAACAAGCTGCATTGGGCTATTACCGGGAAAACTGCATCCCAGATAGTAGCTTCCAGAGCAAATGCTTCACTGCCTAATATGGGGCTCCAAACATGGAAGAATGCACCTCTTGAAAGGTTATGAAAACTGATGTATCCATTGCCAAGAATTATTTAAGCGAGGAAGAAATAAGCAGCCTAAATAGAGTTGTAAATATGTACCTCGACTATGCAGAAAATCAGGCAGCACGTCAGATTCCAATGAAAATGGCAGATTGGGTAAAAAAGCTCGATGCCTTTCTCCAATTCAACGAATACAATATTTAAAAAGATGCTGGTACCGTTTCACATGACGTCGCAAAACGTTTGGCTGAAAATGAGTATGATAAATATAGGATTGTTCAAGATAAAAATTACGAAAGTGACTTTGACAATGAGGTTAAAAAATTGACTATAAAAGCTATAAGACCAAAGCGAAAGATCGATAAAAACTAATGCTTAATAAAGTTTTAATATTAAGACGTTTCACCTTATCGGTAGTCCCAAATTAAAATAAATCCAACTTGTATGCAAATCGTATGCAAATAAAATAAAAAGCGTTTGTATTTTCTCGTACAAACGCTTGATTTTCAATGTAGCGCGACCCAGGATTGAACTGGGGACCTCATGATTATGAATCATGCGCTCTAACCATCTGAGCTATCGCGCCGGAATTGGAGTGCAAAAGTAATACTTTTTTGTTATGTGGCAAATAGAATAGCAAAATTGTTTATTTTTGGGGAGTGGGTGTTGAGGGTTGGTTATGACGGCCGGGATATGTGATGCGAGAACTTAGGTAACTAGGGTTGGTTATGACGGCCGGGATATGTGATGCGAGAACTTAGGTAACGAGGGTGGTTATGACGGCCGGGATATGTGATGCGAGAACTTAGGTAACGAGGGTGGTTAT
>CAYGOE010000033.1:13219-21164 GCA_964351405.1 uncultured Muribaculaceae bacterium
GACGGCCGGGATATGTGATGCGAGAACTTAGGTAATGAGGGTGGTTAGTGTGGCTGAGAAATGTGATTAACAATTTTAGATATGAGGGTATATTTTTTTATTGCTTTGGTGGCTACATTGTGGTTGCCGGGTCGGGTGGCGGGCCAGGATGATTTTGAGAGGGATGTGACTTGGGCGGTGAGGTGGCAGATGCAGAATTATTCCAAGTCGCGGCTGGTAGATCTCTACAAGAATTTCTTTCAGGATAAGTTCGGGCCTGGGCATCTTTTGAAGGATACTGCGGCGGCGGGGAGGTATTTGCGGGAGGAGCTGCGGGGTGTGAGGGGTAAGTCGCAGGTGCAGATGGCGGAGAAGACGGGTTGGGAGGGTCGTTTTTTGAGGGTAGATCTCTCTATTATCAAGATGGGGTTGGTGAGCTATAGTGCTTTCTTCGATGCTTTTGTGAGGAGTGTGGCAGATGCGCCGGAGCCGGATATCGAGAGCTGGCGGGAGGAGTGGAAGGAGATCGAGAAGATAATCCACAGGTTGTATCCACGGCTGCTCTATTTCGAAGATGATTCAAAGTTTATAGATAAGTTGCTCGCAAACGGGGAGTATGTGGTGCATCACAGCGAGGTCTATATCAAGTTTTATAACCCGCACTACCGGCTTATGGATGCGGCTCTGTTTCAGGAGCTGGTGGGTGATGCGGTAACCGGTTTCGGGTTGTAGTTGCTCGCCGGGGTTTAGGTGAGTTTTTTCAGTAGTACTACGGCGTAGGCCTCAATGCCCTCTTCGCGGCCCACAAAACCGAGCTTCTCGGTAGTAGTGGCTTTTACGGAAATGGTGTCGGGGGGGCAATCAAGGAGGGTGGCGATGGTGGTTCGCATCTGCTCTATGTAGGGGGCGATTTTTGGTCGCTCCAGGGCGATGGTGATATCTGCATTAACCAATGTGTAGCCGGCTTGGGTTATAATGGCGTAAACGCGCCCTAAAAGGATCTTGCTGTCTATCCCTTTAAACTCTGCAGATGTATCCGGGAAGTGTTTCCCTATATCTCCCAGTGAGAGGGCGCCCAGAAGTGCGTCGCAAAGTGCGTGCAGTGGGGCGTCGCCGTCCGAGTGGGCAATGCAACCTTTGGTGTGCTCTATCTTAACCCCGCAAACCCATAGGGGCAGTTTGTGTGCAAGTGCGTGCACGTCATATCCGTTACCAATCCTATACATATTGTGGTTCTGTTTACACAAAGCTACAACAAAATTCCTATAATTATTGTTATCTTTGTGTCTACAAAAATGATGGTTATGGGTCTAAATTTTAGCTTTTTCAAAACGCCCAAACACAGGGTATTCAATTATCAGCCCCTCTATTACGATGAGCGCAAGGAGGCTCTGCAGGAGAAGATTGCCAGAGCCAGGGAGCAGGAGCAGGGTAAGGAGCGGGAGTATATTCCCGGGAGAAACATCAGAGCCAATTTCCGTAAATCCTTTTATGAGAGTCGCAGGCAGGCGGGTTCGCCTACCCTAATGAGAATCATTGTTCTGCTTTCACTGTTGGGTCTTATGACAGCAGCCTATTATGTGGCTAAATCTTTTGGCCTCTTTTTTATTTAATGTAGATGATAAAAGTTCTACCTGGTCACATATCCAATCTAATAGCAGCCGGAGAGGTGGTGCAGAGGCCTGCCTCTGTGGTTAAGGAGCTTATGGAGAACTCCGTAGATGCGGGTGCTCAAAATATTTCGCTCATAATCAAAGATTCTGGTAGGACACTCATTCAGGTGATTGACGATGGTTGCGGCTTCTCGCCACAAGATGCCAAGATGGCTTTTCTAAGGCACGCCACCTCCAAGATATCCACAGCAGAGGATCTCAACTCTATACACACCTTCGGGTTTCGCGGGGAGGCTTTGGCCTCAATCTGTTCGGTTGCCGAGGTAACTCTTCGAACTAAGCAGGCAGATGATCAAACCGGTTATGAGGTTAAGTATGCCGAATCTAAATTGATGTCCGAAGGTCAAACCTCAACTCCTACCGGCTCTAACTTTGTGGTTCGCAATCTCTTTTATAATGTGCCGGCAAGGAGAAAGTTTCTTAAGTCAGATGCCACTGAGTTTCGCCAGATAGTCTCTGAGTTCTCTCGGGTGGCAATCACCCGGCCAAATATTTCGTTTCGGCTCACCCATAACAATGCAGATGTTTTTCAGCTAAACCCGGCTACCCTCAAAAAGAGGATTCAGGATGTGGCAGGGCGAGATATAGGGAGGGAGTTGGTGGAGATCTCGGTAGATACCTCTCTAATCAAAATCAGCGGCTATATTGGCCGTCCGGAGGATGCGCGAAAGACTCCGGGTAACCAGTACCTCTTTGTCAACAACAGATATTTTCGCAGCCCCTATTTTCAAAAGGCAGTTGTAAAGGGTTACGAAGGGCTCATTGCGGGCGACCTTCTCCCCTCTTTCTTCATATTTTTCGAGTGTGACCCTCACAAAATAGATGTAAACATACACCCCTCAAAGACCGAGATCAAGTTTGAAGATGATTTTGCAATCTTCGACTTTCTACTCTCGGCCACCCGAGAGTCTCTGGGCAAAAACTCCTTTATTCCGAGCATAGATTTCGATATGGAGGGTGCACCGGATATCCCCAAAATCAAGAGAGGATTCTACACCCCGCCCCCCAAGGTAGAATATGACCCGCTATTCAACCCATTCCGTATGGGTGCCACAGATTTCGACGAAAACAGCGTTGCTGCAATTGACCGTCGGTTCCACAGTGCATATGGCACATCTCTCGGCGGAACAACTCCCGGCGACTATAGTTACCCATATAATCAGGACCCGCTCTTCTCCGACTCTGCCATCCCCCAGAAGCCTGTTATGCAGGTGGGGAATAGGTATCTGCTTACAACCATAAAAACGGGGGTGATTCTTATAGATATAAAACGGGCGAGGGAGCGAATCCTCTACGAGAGGTATCTGGATGCTCTCAACGAGGGGAGAAATCTCCCGTTGCAGTCTCTGTTTCCTGTCACAATTGAGGCAGATATCAAAACTGTGTCAATATTGCAGGAGAACCTATCCAACTTAAGATTTATGGGTTTTGATATCTCCATAGAGGAGAACTACCTCACAGTAAAGGCTCTACCCAATGGGTTCAACGATAATTCAGACTCCTTGAGTGCTGTAATAGACACCCTTGTGAGTGATTTGAGCGAAGATGGCAGGGATTTTGGAAAGAAGTCTAAGGAGAGGTTGGCAGGGCAGTTGGCAAAATCGGGCTCCTCGGGAAAACAGGAGTCACTAAACAACCTGGAGGCACAAACGTTAATTGATACACTCTTTGCTTGCAGGGAGCCCAACTACACACCCGGCGGCAACAGATGCCTGGCAATTTTGTCGCTTGAAGATATTGAGAAATTTATTTAACTATTAACACGAAAACAGAGAGTTATGTATATAAACAGAGGTACAGGTTTTTGGAACAGTATGCCACCGGTGGTTAAGAACCTGGTTATTTTAAATGGGATAATGTTACTCATAACATTCCTCACGGGAGATTTTATGTATGAGAAGTTTGCATTATTCTATGTGGAGTCTCCACTATTCAAACCCTATCAGCTGGTGACGCATATGTTTATGCACGGGAATTTTATTCACCTCTTCTTCAATATGTACTCGCTGATAATCTTTGGTATAGCATTGGAGTCCATTTGGGGGAGCAAGAAGTTTTTTATCTACTATATGGTTACCGGGCTGGGGGCAGCTGCCCTGCACTCTTTGGTGCTCTTCATAGAGGTATCCTCCCTAACCACAGCCTACGAGGCAGGCAACCTTATGGACTCCGAGGGGATAACTTCAATAATGAGGACACCTACAGTTGGTGCTTCGGGTGCGGTGTTCGGGGTTTTGCTTGCATACGGGATGTTGTTCCCGAACAATGTGCTGCAGCTTATCTTCCCTCCGATTGCTCTTAAGGCAAAATGGTTTGTGATGATTTTCGGAGCAATTGAGCTCTACCTCGGGTTGTCAAACAAAGGGAGTAACATTGCCCACTTTGCCCACCTGGGCGGTATGCTTTTCGGTTATTTCCTCATCATATACTGGAAGAAGAAGAACAGAATGTATTTTTAAAATGGGTAAGAAGAAAAAAAAAAGACTGCCCTGGCCAATTGTGGTCTTTCTCCGACTGATAGTTGTGTCGGCGGCTGTTGCTCTGCTTTTCTCTTATCTATCTGCATATATAAGCCCATCCATCTCCTCCATTCCTCTCTTTTTCGGGCTCTACTTTATTCCTCTGGTGCTGCTCAACCTGGTCATTCTCTCTATAGGGGTGATACGCAAATCGGGGGTTATATGGGTCACCTTTATTGTTCTGCTCCCCTCTATTCTCTTTGCAGAGCTCTTTATCCGCTGGGGTGAGGTAAAGAAGGGAGATCAAGGAATTGCGCTCAAGGTGTGCACCTACAATGTGGGGCTATTCTCTCAGGGTAGAGATAAGAGTTACGAAAATACCATCAGGGATATCAATAGTTTTCTTAGGCAGGAGAGTCTCTCTGTAGTTTGCTTGCAGGAGTTCTACGCCAAAGACAGTGCTGCCGTAAAAGAGCTCTTCCCGCAGTATCCATATCGCTATTATCATCTGTTCAAATCTAAAAAGGGGCCAAGTTTCGGGAATCTAACCCTGAGCAAGTTTCCCATTGTGAACTCTGGTAGTCTAACCTTCAAGGGGAGTACCAACCTGTGCATATTCACAGATATTGAGCACTATGGCAAGAGAATCCGTTTCTACAATACACACCTGGAGTCTCACAGCATCTCCTTTACCTCAGTTATGAAGAGGATGAGGGAGAGCGAAAAGGTTACAGAGGAGATCTACGATGTTCACGACAAACTGGCCGGCACCTTCCGTAAAAGGGCACTTCAGGTGGACTCTATTCTTAGACACGCCGCAGCCACAGAGCTCCCCTCAATTATCTGCGGAGATCTTAATGACACTCCAATGTCATATACCTACACAAGTTTAACATCCGAAAGAAAAGACAGCTTCCGGCAGTCCGGCAAAGGGTTTAGTGCAACCTACTCCTTCCTTTGGCCGATGCTTAGAATTGACTACATTCTCTATCCCGCCCCTATCTGGAGCACTATTCATAAAACTCCAAGGGTAGAGTTCTCAGACCACTTCCCGGTTATTTCAGAGCTTATTATCCCTTAACGATGTACAGGATAGGATTTGATGCAAAGAGAGCATTTACCAACTTGAGCGGTCTTGGTAACTACAGCCGCCTGATAATCTCTTCACTTTCACAGATATTCAACTATAACGAATACTTTTTATACACCACCCGTTTTCGGGAGCACCCTCTGCTGGAGTTCGCCAACCGAAAGAACATCACTGTTCGCAGAGCTTCCGGGTTAAGGGGTTACTGCTCCTCATTATGGCGCTCCTGTTTTTTAAGCTCAGTTGCAGATGGAGATAAGCTGGATCTCTACCACGGCCTCAGCGGAGAGTTGCCGTTGTGCCCTATATCTGCACCAAAGGTGGTGACAATTCACGATCTTATCTTTTTGAGGTATCCCGGTTTTTACAAGCCTCTGCAGCGCTGGATCTATCGCAAGAAGGCTGCCCACGCCATTAAGCACTCCACTAAAGTTATTGCAATCAGCAGACAGACTGCAGATGATATTATCGCCTTTTTCGGGACTGATCCTTCAAAAATCGAGATAATTTACCAGGGTTGTGACCCTCAGTTCTACACCCCTGCTTCACCGGAGAAGATAGAGAGGGCGCGCTCGCTATATAACCTGCCCAAGAGGTTTATTGTTGCTGTGGGGACTGTTCAGGAGCGCAAGAATCTGGAGAATGTGGTGAGGGCTCTCCCCTCGCTTCCAAAGGATGTGCAGCTGCTCTGTTTTGGTAAGTGGACGCCCTATGCACTCAAGGTGTGGGCAATTGCAGATAAGCTTGGGGTGAAGGATAGGCTCCGGATGGTTCACGATGCAGATTTTACCCTTTTGCCGGCGGTATACTCACAGGCAGAGTGCTTGGTCTATGTCTCTCATTTCGAGGGGTTCGGGATACCTGTCCTGGAGGGGATTACTTACGGAATACCTGTTGTCACCTCAAAAAGGGCATCTATGCCGGAGGCTGGTGGTGAGGCTCCTCTGTATGTAGACCCAAGCTCTGTAGAGGAGATAGCCGGTAGCATAGAGATGGTGCTATCATCTCCAACCCTTCGCCAAAGTATGATCAACAGGGGTTTTGAACACTCGAAGGAGTTTCGCAGCGATAAAGTGGCCGAGAAACTTTTCGCTCTGTATCAAAATATAATATCTAAACATAAAGAGAAAAATGGAACTAAAGAAAGCGGTAGATGAAGCGGTAAAGGTTCTCCGCAACGGGGGTGTAATACTTTACCCCACCGATACTGTATGGGGTTTGGGTTGTGATGCCTCTAATCCTGCAGCGGTAGAGAGAATCTGCAAAATCAAAAAACGTGAGAAGTGCAGCGGGTTAATTGTGATTGCTGCAGATTTTAATATGGTGTGCAGGCACGTAAAGCAGGTGCCGGAGATTGCGGAGGAGGTTGCAGAACTAAGTGACAAGCCTCTCACAATTATCTATCCCGGGGCGTTTAACCTTGCCTCCAATGTTATTGCAAAAGATGGCTCTGTTGGAATCCGTATTGTAGATCACCCGTTCTGCAACCTCCTGCTTGCAAAGTTTGGCAAGCCTATAGTTGCAACATCTGCAAATATATCGGGAGAGAAGAGCCCTTCGCACTATGAGTATATAGATGACTCAATTATTGCCGGTGCAGATTGGGTTGCAGATCCTTTCCACGAAGAGGGCTCAACCGGTAAACCATCTTCAATCCTCTACATTGGTGAGGGTGGTGTTGTAAAGATTATTCGCGACTAATAAAATAGAAAAATGACACACTATCTTCTTCTCGTTGTTGGTTTTGTTATCCTAATTGCCGGTGCAGATTATCTGGTAAAGGGGGCATCATCCATCGCAAAAAAATTAAATATCTCCGATCTTATTATCGGGCTCACAGTGGTCTCCATCGGGACCTCTGCTCCGGAGCTCTCTGTCAATATTATGGCCAGTCTGGAGGGCTCTGCAGGTATGGCTATCGGTAACGTGGTGGGAAGCAACATCTTTAACTTCCTGGCTATAATAGGTATAACAGCACTTATCCGCCCTATCAACCTCAAGAGTTCGCTCATAAAGATTGAGATCCCCTATGCAATTTTGGCCTGTGCTGCTCTTCTTTTTGTAACTGCAGATGTTCTGCTGGATGGTAACCTTGGGGTTATCAACAGGAGCGACGGTCTCATTCTGATTCTCTTCTTCTCCATCTTCCTCTACTACATCTTTCTCTCTGCAAAAAAGGGGGAGATCAAAGAGAAGGATGCCACAGAGCACGACACAAAAACATACTCTGTTTGGATTTCGGTGATAATGATTGCGGGTGGTTTGGCTGCCCTAATCTTCGGAGGAGATATAATTGTAGACCACGCTACCATACTTGCCCGGCAGTGGGGTTTCAGCGATAACCTCATCGGTCTCACCATTCTCGCAGTGGGCACATCGCTGCCCGAACTCGCCACCAGCGTAGTTGCAGCACTAAGAGGCAACAGCGATATCGCCATAGGAAACGTTGTCGGCTCAAATATCTTCAACATCTTCTTTATCCTGGGTATCAGCGCAGTTATCTTCCCGTTGCCGGTCGCTCCCGAGAGCATAATTGACGGGCTGGTGGTCACTGTCGCAACCGCCCTGGTACTCTTTTTCGCTCACCGTGGCAAAGGCCAGCGCATAGACAAAATCGAAGGAATCATCCTAATCGCAACCTACGTAGGGTACGTCGCATACCTTTTGGTGAGGTAGGTTCCCCGGCGGGAATTCACACAGCAGGAAAGCATATTTTAAACGTTGCGGTCTTATACCCCCCTCTGCAC
>CAYGOE010000034.1:0-20870 GCA_964351405.1 uncultured Muribaculaceae bacterium
CGGCAGCTATCATAGGGTTTAGAAGGGTTCCTGTAAAGGGGTATAATACTCCGGCGGCAATAGGTATTCCAAGAAGGTTGTAGATAAATGCCCAGAATAGATTTTGCCTTATTAACCTTACTGTTCTTCTGGAGAGTTCAAATGCTTTTGGCAGAAGGGCAATATCGGAGGTGATAAGGGTCATCATTGCTACATCCATTGCAATATCTGTACCTTTGCCCATAGCAATGCTCACATCTGCTCTGCTTAGCGCCTGAGAGTCATTAATTCCGTCTCCCACCATTGCTACCACCATCCCTTTTGACTGCAGGTCTTTTATATACTCTTCCTTATCCTGAGGAAGTGCAGATGCTTTAAAGTGTTTTATGCCAAGCATTTGAGAGACAGCAGAAGCGTTTTTGTAATTATCTCCGGTTAGCATATGTACCTCTATTCCAAGTCTATTGAGGGTAGATACAGACTCCTGAGATCTCTCCTTAATTTTGTCCCACAGTGCAATAACTACTTTTGGCTCGTTATCTCTGTAAAATACCACAATGCTCTTACCCTGTTGTGAAAGTTTAGCAACTATTTCACCCCCGATTTCACCCGTTGAAATCTCTTTGTTACCGATGAAATAGCTCTCTCCGTTATAAATTGCCTTAACACCGGAGCCGGTTATACTCTCAAAACCCTCTATCTGCAGCCTTTGCACACTATCTTCAGTTCCCACTTTTTCTTCGCTGAGTTGGTTTACAATTGCAGATGCCAATGGGTGCTCCGATCTCTCCTCTATTGAGAAGATAATATCTCTATATAGATTTTTTTGCTCGTCTGTAAGCCAGATCCAATCTGTAACAACAGCTCTCCCCTCTGTGAGTGTTCCCGTTTTATCCAAAACAACTACATTAACCCTCCTCATCTGCTCCAGTGCCGTGGCATCCTTGATAAGAATATGCTCCTGTGCACCTCTGCCAATACCTACCATTAGAGCTGTAGGGGTTGCAAGACCCAGTGCGCAAGGGCAGGCAATTACCAGAACCGAGACAGCAGAGAGTATAGCTTTGGCAAACATACCACCCCCCCCGATAACCAGCCATAGGATGAGTGTCAATAAAGAGATCCCAATTACTACCGGAACAAACACAGAAGCAATTTTATCTGCAATCCTCTGCACAGGAGCTTTGCTTCCCTGAGCCTCCTTTACCATCTTGATGATTTGTGCAAGGAGGGTATCTCCACCCACTTTTGTTGCTGTAAAGAGAAAAGTGCCTCTTTGGTTTATAGTTCCGGCCAATACTTTATCGCCCTCTCTCTTCTCTACGGCAATTGGCTCTCCGGATATCATACTCTCATCAACAAAAGAGCTTCCCTCCTTTACAACTCCGTCTACCGGAATCTTCTCCCCCGGCTTAACACGGATAATGTCACCCTCTATCAAAGCAGATATTGAGACCACAACAGGCTCTGTGTTGCGTATTACAGTTGCCTCTTTTGGTTGTAGCCCCATCAGCTTTTTGATTGAAGATGTGGT
This sequence comes from uncultured Muribaculaceae bacterium, assembly GCA_964351405.1. Lineage (GTDB taxonomy): Bacteria > Bacteroidota > Bacteroidia > Bacteroidales > UBA932 > Bact-08. The sequence continues at coordinate 1,514 of CAYGOE010000034.1, forward strand.
TCTCCCCTTTGCCCTCTCTTCAAGAAGTTTTCCTAAAAGCACAAATGCAATTATCATTGTTGCAGCTTCATAATATACCATCGGCTCTATCCCCCTTTCGAGCCAGAACTTGGGAAAAAATGTATTGAATAGGCTAAAAATAAAGGCTATTGATGTACTCATCGCAACCAGAGTATCCATATTTGCACTCCCTTTAACAACAGATCTCCATCCGTTTATAAAGAAGTCTTTGCCAAAGATGAATAGGACAGGGATGGTAAGCAACATCATTGGGATATTGAGATAGTGATGGTGCATAAAGAACATAGAGATAACCATTACAGGTAAAGAGAATAGCCAGGCAAGGAGTGTGTTCCGCTTTAGCTTTTTGTAGTGGATTTCGGCTGCCTTTTGCTGCTCATCTCTTGCAGCATCTCCCTCTTCAATAATCATATCGAAGCCAATCTCCTGAAGAGATTGTTTGAGTTTTTGCGGGGTTACACCCTCTCCCTCAAACTCTACCATCACACTTTTATCTGCAAAATTCACTGCAGCACTCCTAACGCCGGATAGAGTACCAAGCCTCTTCTCAACTCCCGTAGCACAAGAAGCGCAGCTCATACCCGAAACCGGGAAGCTGCGTTTAGTATGAAGATCTCTTTTTTCACCCATTTTCATAATGATATTGTCTTAGTACATGACAAAAAACAAATAGCTGAAAAACACCAAAATAAACCCAGAAAAATTTGGATAAAACCTTGATTTTCATTATCTTAGAGGAAATTTTCTCACGATTTATACTCTAAAGCGAATAATGAAAATCAAGATTCAAGACAAAAATAATGAAATAATTCCAAGTCTGCTAACACATTTTGAGGGTAAGATGAATTTAGCTCGGATAAAGTTCTTTGGATTGTTTATATGTGCCCTATGCAAGGTTCAAACAGTAGGTTTCGAGAAGCTGGCTTGTGCCTTTGATACTGTAGCCGCAAGTTCCTCTTCATTGAGGAGAATCCAGCGCTTTATGTCTGAATACTTGCTAGATACAGATTTGATAGCCCGCTTAATATGGTCTCTTCTTCCGCATAAGCCTCCCTTTACAATTGCTATGGACAGGACCAACTGGAAGTTCGGAGAAGCCAATATTAACGTTCTGGTTATAGCTGTCGTTTATCAGGGAGTAGCATTTCCCCTGCTGCATAAGCTGATGCCCAAGAGAGGTAATTCAAACACACAGGAGAGGATAGATATCACCAACAGATTTATCCGTCTATTTGGGATAGACTCAATACAGCATTTAGTTGCAGACAGAGAATTCGTAGGAGAGGATTGGCTTGAATACCTTAACAAGTTGAATATAAGATACCACATTCGCATAAGAGAGAATTTTTGGGTTACAGATCCACGCACAGGTAAACAAATAAAAGCATCCTGGATGTTCAATGATTTACATATTAATGAAGTAAAAGCACTGACCAGAATATATTATGTCAACAACCAACTATGTTACTTATCAGGTTCAAAAGTCAAGAATAAGGAAGGCAAACCGGAAATGCAAATAATAGTATCATTCAATAAACCAGAAGATGCCCGTGCCATATATAAGGAGAGATGGCAAATAGAAACGGCATTCAGAGCCCTGAAATCCAGTGGTTTCAATATAGAAGACACGCACCTGCAAGATATGGAACGTATTGAAAAGTTGTTTGCATTAGTGATGGTAGCCTTTGTCTGGGCATTCAAGGTAGGTATATATCTGAATGAAATTAAACCTATAAGAAGGCTAAAACATGGGAGTATGGCTAAGAGTTTTTTTAAATATGGCCTTGAAAAAATAGCTATCGTATTGTTAAACAATAAATATCAAACAGATATAGACATTTTTAAATTTTTGTCATGTACTTAATGATATTGTATTTAAACAATTTTATATATGCAGGTGTTCAATTAAGAGATTACATTTTTGGTGGGAACAGTGTCAGACTTGCCATCCAAAAGGGTGTGGAGCGAGTTGTTTGGCAGCAAAGGGGTGGTAATCTCCCTTGAGACCTACCGGAGTAGAGTTACGAATGTCATATACAATCTGTATAGATTTGCGGGCCTCTTTAATTCCAAAACCCTCACCTTTTAGAATGTTTTTGTAAGATTCTGTGTGAAGGTCTGCAAAACCGTCGGTGAACTCAATCTCCGTTCCCTCAAGATTAAAGGAGCGATAAATTCTCTGACCCTTTGCAAGTATCTCGGCCGGGAGAGTATCTGCATTTATGCTGAGAAAATAGCGTACTCTGGCCCTTTCAAACTCTATATATCCGGCCACTCTGTCGTAACTCTTCACATTAACGACACTCTTTTTAACCTCTCCAAAGATCCAGTACAGCATATCGTAAAAGTGAATTCCTATGTTTGTGGCGATTCCTCCGCTTCTGTTAACATCACCTTTCCAACTGGTAAAAAACCAGTTACCTCTAGAGGTTATATAGGTAAGATCCATCTCGTAAATCTTATCTTTTGGACCACTCTCTACAAGATTTTTAAGATCGATTATAGATTGATGATATCGCATCTGAAGGATTGTAAAGACCTTTTTACCACTGTCACTCTCTGCCTTCTCCAGTGCATCCAGATTCCAGGGGTTTAAAACAAGTGGCTTTTCGGAAATAACGTTGGCACCAAGCTTAAGACCATATCTTATATGTGCATCGTGCATATAATCCGGAGAGCAAACCGAGAGAAAATCAACCCCGTAGCCATCGCTTTTTAGCCTTGACAAATGTCTGTCAAAGAGCTCAAACTCTTTAAAAAATGAGCAGTCCGGGAAGAAGCTGTCCATAAGCCCGACGCTGTCAAATGGGTCAACAGCGGCTACCAGATTGTTTCCTGTCTCTTTTATTGCCTTTAGGTGGCGCGGAGCAATATATCCGGCTGCTCCCATCAGGGCAAATTGTTTCACTTTTTCCAATTTATTTTAATTTTTCTAATAACCTATTATGTCACCTACACACTGCTATTTAAATGAAATTTACCAGCCAAAAGGGTGTGGTCTCTGCTCAAGAACCGCATATGGGTGATAATCTCCTTTGAGCCCTACAGGTATGGCGTGTCTTATGTCGTGAACAATCTCTATAGAAGTCCTTGCCTCTTCAAGTCCAAATCCATTACCTTCAAGAATTTTTCTATAGGACTCTGTGTGGAGCTCTGTAAAACCATCAGAAAATTCTACCTCGGTGCCCTCCATCAATAGAGAGCGATAGGTTCTCTTTCCCTCCTCTTTTACTTGCTGAGGCAGGGTGCCATAGTTTATACTAAGGAAATATCTTACTCTTGCACACTCAAACTCCAGATATCCGGAGACTCTGTCGTGTGATGCTATATGCACAATGTTCTTTTTAACGGCTCCGAAAACCCAGGATAGCATATCATAAAAGTGTACCCCTATATTTGTGGCTACACCGCCACTCTTGTGTACATCACCTTTCCAACTCGTGTAGTACCAGTTTCCTCTTGATGTTATATAGGTAAGGTCTATATCATAAATTTTATTGGCAGGACCATTCTCCACTCTCTTCTTTAGAGCAATTATTGCATCGTGAAGTCTTAGTTGAAGAATGTTAAAGACTCTTTTGCCCGTCTCCTTCTCAACCTTCATAAGTGCATCTATGTTTGCCGGATTAAGAACCAGAGGCTTTTCACAAATCACATCTGCCCCTGCCCTAAGCCCGAAACGTATATGTGCATCGTGCAAATAGTTTGGAGTTGATATTGAGACATAATCTACCTTTCCGCAACAACTATTATCTCTGTTTTTAATGACAAGGTTTGCCATTTTTGTAATATGACGCTCAAACAACTCATACTGGGTAAAGAATGAACAATCCGGAAAGAATGAGTCAATAATACCCACTGAATCAAAAACATCATATGCAGCGCAAAGGTTGTTTCCGGTGTCTTTTATCGCATTCATATGTCTTGGTGCTATGTATCCGGCAGCGCCTATCAGAGCAAAGTTTTTCACTAGTTATCTTTTTAAAATATCCTGCAAATATACACAAAATGTGCCATTGTGGTATAGGGAGCTATATATTTTGAAGTGTTAAAATGTCATCCTCAGAAAGCGGAGTGTATGGCCCCTCTTTTACCTCAAAAATCACTGTATTTTTGTCAAGTACCTCCAAAGTGTGAAACATTCCAACAGGTATCTCCAACCCATATGAGCCCTCGCAGGGATCAAGCAAATGGGATGAAACAATAGTGCCGTTGTCATTATAAAAATAGACCTTGATTGCACCCCTGAGAACAATGTAGGTCTCTGAGGTATGGTGGTGCCGGTGGATTGGGAAAACACTGCCGGGCTGGAGTGCATTGAGCATTTTCTGAGCTCCGGCATCAAGTGATTTATGCAGATTAAAGTTCATTCTAAGCCTGGCAGAGCCTTTTGCCTGAGCAGACACCTCGTCCAGAAGTTTGTCGTCTATGATAATGGGTTTCACTTTTCCGAAAAATTTACCTGTTATACATCTGTTCGTAGTAGGCCTGATAATCTCCCGATGTAACCCTATCCATCCACTCTTTGTTATCCAGATACCACCTTACTGTCTTCTCAAGTCCCTCTTCGAATTGCAGGGAAGGACTCCACCCAAGCTCTCTGTTTAGTTTTGTCGAGTCTATAGCGTAGCGAAGATCGTGACCTGCACGGTCGGTTACATAGGTTATCAATGAGTCGCTGCTTCCCGCCGGTCGCCCTAAAAGCCTGTCTACAGTCTTTATCATAACCTTTATGAGGTCTATGTTTCGCCACTCGTTAAACCCTCCGACGTTGTATGTATCTCCGGTTTTTCCCTTATGAAATATGAGATCTATTGCCACTGCGTGGTCCTCTACATACAACCAGTCTCTCACATTCTCCCCTTTTCCATATACAGGAAGAGGTTTGTTATTGCAGATGTTATTGATAAAAAGAGGTATCAGCTTTTCCGGAAATTGAAAGCTTCCGTAGTTGTTTGAGCAGTTTGAGATTACAACCGGCAAGCCGTATGTGTCGTGGAATGCTCTCACAAAGTGGTCACTGGCAGCTTTAGATGCCGAGTATGGCGAGTGTGGGTCATACTTGGTCTCCTCTGTGAAAAAGGTACCATCCTGCTCAAGTGAGCCGTAAACCTCATCAGTTGAGACGTGGTAGAATAATTTTCCCTCAAAACCCTCTCTGCAACCCTCTTTCCAGTAATTTTTTGCAGCTTGCAAAAGATTAAGAGTACCGATTACGTTTGTGTTTGCAAATGCAAAAGGGTCTTTGATTGACCTATCTACGTGAGACTCGGCAGCCAAATGAATAACTCCATCAATATTTTTATCTCTTAAAAGTTTTGGGATGAGATCAATATCACAGATATCCCCTTTGATAAAAGTGTAGTTAGGCCTCCCTTCAATATCCTTAAGATTCTCCAGATTTCCTGCATATGTAAGTTTATCCAGATTGATGATATTGTATCGGGGATATTTGTTTACCATAAGTCTAACCAGATGCGAACCTATAAACCCGGCCCCTCCGGTTATGAGGATATTTTTCATATTTCTTTTCTTCTATTTATTATAAAATCTAACTTCTTGATAAGATACTCTCTTTTCTGTAAAAAACTGCCAGAGAGTCGCGCCAATGTGGAATATCAATATTGAGGAGCTCTTTTATCTTCCCTTTGTCTAAAACCGAAAATGGTGGACGAACAGCCTTAGTAGGAAATTTATCACTTGTTACAGGTATAACCTTACAGCGTCTTCCCGTTAATTTCACAATCTCAAGGGCAAAGTCATACCACGAACAAACACCTTCGTTTGAGAAGTGGTAGATACCTTTCATCTGTGGAGTGTAACGCTCTTTAAATTGTAGAATCACTTTTGCAAGATCTCTTGCATATGTGGGGGTTCCAATCTGGTCGAATACCACATTAAGAGTGTCACGTTCACCGCTCAAACGCAAAATTGTCTTTGCAAAGTTATTACCATAAACAGAGTATAGCCACGATGTTCGGATTATGATATAATTAGCCCCGCCTCGCATAACCTCAAGCTCACCCTCTTCCTTTGTCCGGCCGTAAACACCCACCGGATTTGTGCCGGAACTCTCCTTGTATGGTTTTGGCCCGACACCGTCAAACACATAGTCTGTTGAGATGTGAATCAGAAGTGCTCCGCAGGCATTTGCCTCATCTGCAAGAATACCCGGAGCCTTTCTGTTAACCTTGTCACATATATCGGGCTCCTCTTCTGCTTTATCTACTGCAGTATAAGCCGCACAGTTTATAATAACCTCTATATTGTTGGCGTTAAGAAAGTGGTATACGCTCTCCCTGTTTGTGATATCCAGTTCGGCCACATCTGTGAAGTAAAGAGTATCTCCTTCAACTCCAAAGAAGAGCTCCTTAAGTTCGCTCCCTAACTGTCCCTTCGCCCCTGTTATTAGAATATTTGCCATAAAAATCAATAAAGATTGATGTTATAATCAAAAAGCTTTGCATTTTGCAGAGATGGCTGATTCTTATCCTTTTCGCTCAGAGAGATATCGTTTAGCGGAACCTTCCAATCTATAGCAACTATAGGGTCATTCCAGCTTAGAGCACCTTCATTCTCTACAGAGTAATAGTTGTCACATTTATACTGAAAGATACACTCTTCGCTTAGAACTATAAAACCGTGTGCAAAACCTCTTGGAATAAACATCATAAGTTTATTTTCACTTGAGAGCTCTGCAGCTACATATCTGCCGAATGTGGGAGAGCCTTTACGAATATCTACAGCTACATCCAGAACTCTTCCGCTCACAACTTTAACCAGTTTGCTCTGTGCAAAAGGTGGGAGCTGGTAGTGAAGCCCTCTTAGGACACCATACTGTGATTTCGATTCGTTATCCTGAACAAAACGGATCTTTAAAACGCTCTCTTCAAATTTCATTTGAGAGAATGATTCAAAAAAGTAGCCTCTTTTATCGTAAAATACTTTTGGTTCAATTATAAGGACCTCGGGGATTGAGGTTTTAGTAACATTCATTTTAGCAGGTAGTTATTTATCTTTTTGTTAAATCTATCAAGTATTGTCCATATTGATTTTTTTCCATCGGTTTTGCAAGTTGACCAAGCTGCTCTCTATCTATCCAACCCTTGTTGAATGCTATCTCCTCCAGACAGGCAATCTTAAGTCCCTGTCTTTTTTCGATAACCTCAACAAAACCCGAAGCCTCAGAGAGAGAGTCGTGAGTGCCGGTATCCAACCAGGCGAATCCCCTTCCAAGTAGCTGAACCTTTAGCTCTCCGTCTTTTAAAAACTCTTGATTTACAGTTGTAATCTCTAACTCTCCTCGTGCAGATGGTTTAATACGTTTTGCCACATCAACTACCTTGTTGGGGTAGAAATAGAGCCCTACAACTGCATAGTTGCTCTTTGGATTGAGAGGTTTCTCCTCTATGCTCAGAACTTTCCCTTTCGGGTTGAACTCAGCTACTCCGTACCTTTGAGGGTCAGTTACATAGTAACCAAATACTGTGGCAATGGACCTCAATTTTGCATCCTCCACTGCCTCGTTTAGCATTTGGCTGAATGACTGCCCGTAAAAAATATTATCTCCAAGAACAAGGCAGGCACAATCGTCTCCAATGAACTGCTCTCCAATTATGAATGCTTGGGCTAGTCCATCCGGGGAGGGCTGCGGGGCATACTCAAATCTTACTCCATAATCACTGCCGTCTCCCAAAAGTCTTATAAAACCGGGAAGGTCTGCAGGGGTAGATATAATTAAAATCTCCCGAATTCCGGCTAACATTAAGACCGAAATGGGATAATATACCATTGGTTTGTCATATATTGGTAAAAGCTGCTTTGAAACCCCTTTGGTAATAGGGTAGAGTCTGGTTCCGGAACCACCTGCGAGCACTATTCCTTTCATATAAAATACTGTTTCTTTAAACAAATATAGTAAAAAGATCCTACCTAATTTAGAAGCAACTCCAATTAAGTGAATAGAACAAAGCTGTGAAGATCTATTTACGGAAAATTCCTCTTTTTATAGGTTTAACCTCCTGAGGTGCATTGTGAAATACGTCCGGGTTAAAGCATTTTTCCGGGCTGTTTTTAAGAGAGTTATAGATAAGGCCCCAATCCGGAAGACCTCCGAAATTCCTGTCGTCAATGAACATATCTGCCATTATCTTTCTTGGTCCTGTATTGGGCATATCCGGGTAGTTGGCGTTTACCGCAAAGAAATGAAGTCCCCTCTGTTTACAGTACTCTACAGCAGCCTGCAGGTGCTCTCCCTCGCGTACAGTCCATAAAATAAGGTTGTGTTTAAGCTCGCTCTGGATTAGTTTCAAAGTCTCAATCGCAAAAGGGATCTCATCTCCAATCTCGGGAAAACGATGCTTAACAATTGTCCCGTCAAAGTCTATAGCGATGTCCATCTATCTGGTTTTTTTAAAAAGAACGCTGCAAATTTAGTCAATTTTGGTTTATATTCTAATTACTTGACAGCGATTTGCAAAGAGAGTCGAACAGTGTGGAGTTGTGGTCAATAAAATTCTGAGCAGCAGACTCGAGCTTACGAATATTTTTGATAGAGGCATTATCAATCCTGATATCTGCCGTTAGCATCGGGGGTTCAATCCTAATATAGTTTTGAGGAACTCCGGAGATAGAAAAGATCTGTTGCATTTGGTAATCAACTGTTTCCGAAACAGATGACATTAAAATATCCAGGATAGGATGTAACCAGTGTATATATCCGAAATTTTTTGTGTTTTTGAAGTGATAAGGTCGTATAACCTTACCTGTCCCTACAGATAGCATCCATAAATTGCCTACAGGCTCCCCGGGCCAGATCTTAATAGCCTCTACCAGCGAGCACATTGCAGGATTTCCGGCATAGACTCCGCCATCTACCAGGTGTCGGGAGGTATTGTCTTTTGCAAATATCTGCGCAGGAATAAAGTAGCTGGGAGCTGCAGTGGTTGCACGAACAACGTCACATAGTTTGTAATTGGCCATATCACCATATTTTGTGGTTGCGTATCGGCTAAAGAGTACTGCTTTACGACTGCTTAGATCATATGCGGTTATCAGACAATCCTTCATCACCTCTGAGATGTATGAGTCACCAATGAGTTTTTTTGCAAACTCATAGAGTGCCTCCTCGCTGTATCTGCTTCTTATCAGCCCCGCTGCTGACCTTATATAGTAACTTAGCGGACGGCGAAAAAGAACCGGTCCCAACTCTTTATACATATCGGAAATTTGAGTGGCACTGTATTTTGGGCGGGTAGTACCATTGTCGTTGGGCAGAGGAACAAGGTAGAGGCAGGCGAGAATTCCTCCTGCAGATGTGCCGGAGAGTAGGTCAAAACAATCTGCAATTCTCAATTGATTATCACCTTTTTCGATTTGCAGACGTTTTTCAAGATGAGCTAGAATTGTGGCCGGTAATATCCCCCGGATACCCCCGCCGTCGATAGATAGAATCTTTTTCAAAATATTTAATTTCAATAAGTTCAACTTATGCGAATTTAATAAAATTTACTAAATTTGTCTCTATGAATATCTCAATGTTGGTCGGATTATTGCAGAATATTGCTATTTTACTGGCATTCACGCTAGTATATGATATAATTTGGACAAAAGAGGCCAATTTCAGGAGATTAATTAACAGAGTTTTTGCCGGTATTACATTGGGTGGGATTGCAATACTCTTGATGCTCTCCCCATTCACCGTCATTCCGGGTCTGGTCTTTGATACCAGAAGTGTACTTTTGCTCAATTCAGGGCTTTTTTTTGGTCCTGTTGCAACAGTAATTGCAGCTATAATCTCTGCAGTTTACAGAATCTATATGGGTGGCCCGGGTGCAATAATGGGGGTGGCTACTATATTTTTTGCTTCGCTCACGGGTATTCTTTGGAAGAGATTCCGGCCAGACTGGCGCAAAGGGAATAATATTCTGGAATTGGTTATTGTAAGTTATATAGCTCACCTACTGATGCTGGCATCGGTTGTCCTTATTAAAGAAGCTGCTTTGAGGCAGGAGTTGTTAAAAACGATGGCTATCCCGATATTAACGATATATCCGTTATTTAGTATTGTGGTGGGGAGGCTTCTCATAAACAGGATGAATAACCATAAACTCAAAAGAGAGCTCGAACAGAGTGAAGCCAGATATGAGTCTTTCATAAACCGTAATAGTGATATGATGTTTATGAAGGACGAAAACAGACGGTTTGTTGTGGCTAATGATGTGTTCTGCAAGATAATGAAGAAGAGAAGAGAGGAGCTTATAGGTATGAATGATGACCAGATTTTCGGGAAGGAGGTTGCAGACAGATACCGTGACTCAGATCAAAAGGTGATGAATTCAGGGGAGATTATCTACTATGAGGAGGTCTATAACGATAGGGTAACTGAGACAGCTAAATTTCCGATAAGCCTTGGTACAACTAAAATAGGAGTTGGTGCAATCATTAGGGATGTAACAATTAAATACAAAAAGAGAGAGATGCAGGAGGTGCTGCTCTATCTCTCCAGACTCTCACTTCTTGACCACGACCTGAATACTTTTATGGAGAAGGTTCACTTCCATATGAAGAGGGTTATCAAGGCAGATAACTTCTTTATTGCACTTTACCATAAGGATGATAATATGTACAGCTTCCCATACTATGTGGATGAATATGATAAAGCTGACTACAGCGAAATGGCCCCCCTGGAGCACTCTTTCACAGATTATATTCGTGTTATAGGGAAGGGGATGCTTATTAATAAAGAGACAGAGAAGGAAATATCTGACACTTTTCCACTTTATCAATTTGGAGAAGATTGCTTAATTTGGATGGGGGCACCGTTGATGGACTCCTCGCTAAAAGAGGTTATAGGTGTTGTAGCGGTTCAGGATTACCACGACGAGAATGCCTATAAAGAGGAAGATCTGGTTCTCTTTGAGATATTTGCAAACACAATCGGTATCTTCATCGAGAGGATGACAAATATCAAAAAGCTAAAGGAGGCTAAAGATCTGGCAGAGCAGAGTGACAGGCTTAAAACCGCTTTTTTGGCAAATATGAGCCACGAAATCAGGACTCCGCTCAATGGAATTATCGGCTTTGCAGATATACTTATGGGTGAAGTTGAGGATCCGAATCTTAAGGAGTATACAATGATAATAAACTCCAGTGCCCATAGGCTCTTATCTACTATAAACGATGTGATGGACATCGCCAAAATCGAATCCGGACAGATAAATATTGTGAAAGAGAATTTTGACATTGTCCCAATGTTAACGGATGTATACAACTTCTTTAAAAGGCAATCACTAAAAATTGACCTTAACCTGATTATTCCTGAAGATAACCAGCGCCATATCTATTCAGATAAAATTAAAATTCAGCAGATACTTATAAACCTGATTAATAATGCCATAAAGTTCACCGATGAAGGGTATGTAGAGCTTGGATTCGTAAATGAGGAGGGTGCGGTAATGATGTATGTTAAGGATACAGGAATCGGAATCTCAATTGAGGATCAGAACAGGATTTTTGAACGATTTACGCAAGTTGATGGTGCAAACAAGCGGGTTTATGAAGGTACAGGACTGGGTTTATCAATTGTTAGGGAGTTTGCACACCTGCTCGATGGCGAGGTTTGGGTGGAGAGTGAACCGGGCAAAGGATCTATGTTTTGTGTAAGATTTAAGGCTAATTAATGCCGGTCAATCTGCAACTTTTTGGCAGGTTTTTTGTTATATTATTAAATTCAAAATCTAAATAAACTATTAAATATTATAATTATGAGATTCAATAAAAATGTACAAGAGGTTTTAAATAAGCAGGTTAATGCAGAGTTCTGGAGCGCATATCTATATCTGTCAATGTCTTCATACCTGGCTCAAAAGGGGCTTGCCGGGTTTGCAAATTGGATGAGAGTTCAGTTTCAGGAGGAGACTTCTCACGCTCTCAAGCTGTTTGATTATATAATTGCCCGCGGAGGGGAGGTAAAATTGGAGCCAATTGCAGAGGTGGAGACAGACTGGAGCAGTATTAAGGATATATTTGAAAGCACATACAAACACGAATGTAAAGTTACCGATATGATTCATAACTGCTATGAAGTTGCTTTAAAAGAGAGAGATCACGCAGCTGCTAATATGCTTCAGTGGTTTATAGACGAGCAGGCAGAGGAGGAGGAGAATGCACTGGCAATTATAGATCAGCTTAAGTTTGTAGGTGACAACGGTCCGGCACTCTATATGCTGGATAAAGAGCTTGCAACAAGAGTATTTGTAGATGCAACTCAAGCTGCCAAATAGTCTATTTAAGCAGGGTGGGAATCTTAGATGGCTCAAAGGCTACAGGTACTCCGGCTGCCTCAAATGCCTTAATCTTCTCTTTTGCTGTCCCGGAACCACTTGAGATTATTGCACCGGCGTGTCCCATTCTTTTGTCTGCAGGGGCTGTTGCACCTGCAATGAACACGGCAACAGGTTTGGTTATATGCTCTTTTATGTACTTTGCTGCCTGCTCTTCTGCATCTCCACCGATTTCACCGATTAATGCTATTGAGTCTGTATCGGGGTCATCCTGAAACATTTTGAGTAAATCTATGTAGTAAAGCCCCACAACAGGGTCTCCTCCAACACCGATGGCGGTCGACTGCCCCATTCCCTTTTGTGTGAGATTGTAGACCACTTCATAGGTAAGAGTGCCGCTTCTTGAGATTACTCCTGTAGATCCCTCTTTAAAAATATTTCCGGGCATTATGCCAACAAGACTCTTTCCCGGAGATATAAGGCCCGGGCAGTTAGGTCCGATTAGCTTAGCCCCTTTGCCCAAAGCGTAGCTGTGGGCAGCTATAACATCTACTGTAGGAACGCCCTCTGTAATGCACACAATAAGAGAGATTCCCGCGTCTGCAGCCTCCATTATTGCATCCTTAACAAATGGTGCAGGAACAAATATTATTGAGGTGTTTGCCCCCTCTTTTTGGACTGCCTCAGTTACTGTATTAAAAATTGGAACAGAGCCCTCGCTCTTTTGACCACCTTTTCCAGGAGTTGTACCGGCAACGATCTTTGTGCCGTAACTGCTCATTTTGGAAGCGTGAAAACCACCATCTCGTCCGGTAATACCCTGCACTACCAGTTTAGTGTTTTTGTCTATTAAGATACTCATCTCTTGTCTGTTTTACTTAACTCTACTGCCTTTATTATTGCTTCACTCATTGTTTGAGCACTATGGAAAGAGGTACTCTCAAGCATCTCCCTTCCCTCTTTTTCGTTGGTTCCGGTAAGCCTTATCACAATTGGGATCTCTGTTTTAAACTGTTTAAATGCCTCTATCAGCCCCCTGGCAACATCATCACAACGAGTTATACCTCCAAAAATATTGATAAGAACCACTCTAACATCTTTATCACTAAGAAGTAACTTCATCGCTTCAATAACCTTATTAGGGTTTGAACTTCCCCCAATGTCAAGAAAATTAGCAGGCTCTCCTCCGTAGAGTTTTATCATATCCATTGTAGCCATTGCAAGACCGGCTCCATTAACCATACACCCGATCTCCCCTCCAAGGTGTACAAAGCTGAACCCCTTGGATTTGGCATCGTGCTCCTTTTTCTCCTCCTCTGTAGGCTCGAACATTGCCTCTACATCCGGATGGCGAAAGATGGCATTGTCGTCAAAATTCATCTTTCCGTCTATAGCAAGTACTCTTGAGTCATTTGTAACTACCAGTGGGTTTATCTCCACCAGCGAGGCATCTTTTTCAATAAAGAGTTTATACATATTTTGGATTAGCGGCGCAGCCTGTTTTACTAGTGTAAAGTCGTCAAAGAGTATAAAGGCGGCTTTTCTCGCAAGAAAATCCGGTACACCTACAAACGGGTCAATTGAGATACGATGAATTTTTTCCGGGGTTTCGGCTGCAACCTGTTCAATGTCCATCCCTCCCTCTCTGCTCATTATTAGGACAACTGACTTAGTATTACGGTCTACAACAAAACTAATGTAGTATTCTGAGGCGATATCAACCCCTTCCGCTACCATAACCCTGTCTACTTTAAAACCTTTAATATCCATTCCGAGGATTGCATCTGCCCTCTCTTTTACCTCATCCGATGATTTGGCAATTTTAACCCCACCGGCTTTACCTCTCCCGCCGGTATGCACCTGCGCTTTAATAACAACAATGGGAGATTTAATCTGCAGATATGCGGCCACACAAGAGTTTGAATCTCGGCAAACAACCCCCTTGGCTGTTGGAATGCCGTATGCTGTAAAGAAATCATTAGCCTGATATTCGTGAATCTTCATAAATAATTTGTTTTAATAAAGATAATGAAATTTTAAGGTTTGAATAGGATAAGCCCGCCAAAATTATTTATATTTGTATAAAGTGTAAATATTATGAATGGGAAGGAACTTATTGCTAAGGCAATGAAACTGGAGCCTGTTTTAAGTGTGCCCTGGGTACCTTTTGTGGGCGTGCACGGAGCATCTCTGATTGGAGAGAATTCTGAGAGTTATCTCAAGTCTAAGTACTTGATAGTAAAAGGCGTATCCGCTGCAATAGAGATCTATAAACCCGATGGCATCCCGGTACTTTTTGACCTTCAGCTCGAGGCTGAGGCACTTGGATGTAGAGTCATCTGGGCAGAGAGTAACCCACCTTCAGTTATAGGGCACCCCCTTACAGAGGGGGTAGATATTACAGATTTAAAAATTCCATCAAAGGAGAGTGGGAGGATTGCAGTTGCTCTTGAAGCTGTAAAAGAGATAGTAGCGCTATACCCGGAAGTTGCCATCTACGGATTGGTTACAGGCCCCTTTACTCTTGGCCTTCATCTGCTTGGAACAGATATCTTTATGAAGATGTTTATGGATGAGTTCTATCTCTTTGACCTTATGGAGTTTTGCAGTGGTGTTGCAAAGAAGATGAGCGATTATTATATAGAGGCAGGATGCGACGTTATTGCTATTGTAGATCCGATGGTAAGCCAAATAGGCACAGAGCAGTTTGATAAGTTTGTCTCCAAGTATGCAACCGGAGTTTTTGACCATATTCGTGAGAAGGGAGTGCTATCATCATTTTTTGTTTGCGGAGATGCACAGCACAACATAGAATCTATGTGCAGATGTAGGCCGGACAATATTTCGGTGGATGAAAATATCTCGCTCGCCTATGTTAGAGATATCTCGCTTGCAATGGGGGTTAGTTTTGGAGGGAATCTAAAGCTGACGTCAACCCTTCTTTTTGGAGATGAAACAGATTGTGAGAGGGATGCAGTTGAGTGTATGGAGACCGGGGGCTGCAGAGGATTTATTCTATCTCCCGGGTGTGATTTGCCATACTCTACAGTTGTAAGTAACCTTAAGGCTGTCTCTGAGATTGTAAAAAATGGTTACAGAAGAGATGTTGTAAAGGCAATGCTGGATTCAGTTAACCCGGGACTGTCAATTGATGATGAGCAAGACTTCGTTTTAAACATTGATCCCGATGCTCCACTCAAAGTAGATGTTATAACTCTTGATTCAGCCTCTTGTGCCCCCTGCCAGTATATGATGAGTGCGGTTTTAAAAGCTGCAGAGCCATTTGGGGAGAGGGTGGATGTGACTGAGTATAAGATAAAGGAGAGGGATGGTATAAAGATGATGAAGAGGCTTGGAGTTAAAAAAATTCCAACAATTTGTATAGGGTCAAAGGTAATCTTCTCCTCTATCACTCCTCCTGTTGACCAGATTTATGATTCAATATGTGAAAGGCTAAAACACTGATGTCAAAGGTTGTTCTTATAACCGGGTTTCTTGGAAGCGGTAAAACCACCTTGCTTGGCAGGGTGCTTGAGATTTACTCTCAGAGAATGAGAATTGCCGTTATTCAGAATGAGTATGCAGATACATCTACTGACTCTGTTCAACTGAAGATGTCCAAATGGAACTTTGAATTGGTAGAGCTGAATAGGGGCTCAATATTCTGTATCTGTCTTTATTCAGATTTCCGGAAAGAGCTTCAACGGCTGGTGGAAGAGAAGAGTCCGGACCTAATATTGATTGAGGCATCCGGTCTAGCTGATCCAATATCTGTGGGTTCGCTGCTTAACGACAGCAGCCACTTCTACCTCTCTCATATATTAACAGTTGTGGACCCGTCGCTTTTTCTGAAAATGTCCGATTATGTTAAGAGTATCAACAATCAGGTGCGTGTTGCAGACAGTGTGATAATACACAAGTGCGACAGGGAAGATTCGGGGCAGATTGAGGCAGTTAAAATAAGGATTAAATCTCTAAACCCGAATGCAGCTGTTGCCTGTGCAAGTTTTGCAGAGCTTTGGGAGAGCTCTCCCTTTAGTTATGACAATATCTTTCTCAACCCAAACGGAGTTGACAGCTCATCCAGGGTTTTGAATGAGGCTTACGGTTCAAATCCTGCCTCTTTAACAACCAGACTGCCTGATATCCACTCACACGTTTTCCGATCAACGAAGAGAGTAAATAGAGATATCTTACTCAGATTCTGCAGTACCATTCCGGAAACTGTAATAAGAGTAAAAGGTTTTGTGAAATGCGAAGATGGTAACGACTATATGATACAATACGTTATCACAGATAAAGCAGCCTCTCTTACACCTTGTGATGAGATTTTAAAAACGGAGGTGATTGTTATCGGCACAAACATTCAAGATTTTACCTTCTGGTGATTTCGATATCTGCAACAACGGGCAGATGGTCCGAAGCATCAACTCCGGTTAACACTTTATGATCGGAAAAATTTAAGATTGTGCTTTTAACCCCTGTTGAATTTCTAATGAAAATATAGTCAATAACCCTGTCCGGGTTGAGATTTGGAAAGGTAGGAGAGTGGCTCTGTGTAGATCCAACAAATCTCTGTGACATTAATAACATCTCTTCGCTCTCGGGAGTAGCGTTAAAATCTCCACCCAATATCAGAGGATATAAAGGGTTACTCAATATTGAGTCAATCTCTGCTATCTGTTTTACCCTGTTCCCCTTTATTAGATCCAGATGGGTTGTTGCCAGCAAAATTTTAACTCCTCCCGGTAGCTCTGCCACTGCTGTTCCCAACACTCTTTGTTCAGATTTGATATGGTTGTCAAGTTTGTATGTTGTAAACTCAAAAAGTGGGAACCTGGAGAGGATCGCCACCCCATAATCGCCACCCGAAAAGTCAATTGCCTTAAAGAAATAATAGAAGTTGAGCCCACTCTTTTGAGATAAAATCTTTGCCTGATCCTCCCCGTGAGATCGGATCATATTTACATCCACCTCCTGGAGCAGAGCAATGTCTGCACCAGACTCTTTAATCACATCTGCAACAGCGTCTGTATCAATTACCCCTTTCAAGGCAGGAGGATTGCAATGATGGATATTGTAGGAAATTACAGTTACAGACCCATTTTCTGTTTTTGAATGACTGGAGCAGGAGTTATAGAAAAATAGAAGGAGCAGGGAGATAAATATCAATCTTTTCATATTGGCAGCAGGTTACTTATATATAATTTTTTTAAGAGTATTCCATTCGTTGACAAGACTATTAAAGAGCTTGCTATTGCTTTCGGGTTCATTTACTATTGAGTTATCCAGCTCTTTAATAATCTGAGAGAGTTTTGTAAAGCTCATATTGAGAGCAACCCCTTTAATTTTATGGGTAATTTTCCTTGAAATATCGTTGTTGTTGCTCTTAATGGAGTGTTTCAGAGCGGTAAGAGCCTCCTCCATCTCCTCTTCAAGCGAATTGAGCAGGTCTGTAAGAATCTCACTATTGTTGTCTACTCTTCTCATCATCTCCTCTTTATTAAAATGGTGAGTTGTATCCGAAGGAAAATCTGCGTCCGTAAAATCTCCCTTAGGGTTTAATCTGTTTTTGAGATATCTGTCCAGTACCTTATGAAGTTGTGGTTGCTCTATAGGTTTAGTAAGAAAATCATCCATTCCGGCCACCATACACTTCTCTCTATCTTCGTTTGATGCACCGGCAGTGAGAGCAATAATCGGAATGCGGCTCTTTTTACCCGACTCCTGCCTGCGGATCTCGACAGTAGCCTCTAGCCCGTCTGCCTCAGGCATCTGAATATCCATCAAAATAATGTCCGGTTTTTCATCTGCAGCCATTTGAATTGCATCAAGACCATTTCTTGCCTCAAAGATGGTCGCTCCGGGAATATAGCTGTTAACCAATGTTTTGATTAAAATCATATTCATCTGCACATCCTCAGCAATCAAAACAATTGGGTTTGATTTTACAAAACCTTTACTGTTTGAAATATAAGGTTTTTTTGAGAGGGTCTCTTCTCTCTTGGATTCCTTGGTTGAGTTTATAACCCCAGTATTGGAGAGGTTGAGCAGGTAGTCAAAGAGTACAGATATTTTTATAGGTTTGACCAGTTTATAAATCATTCCCGACTTACGGCTCTCTTCATTAATGAGAGAGTCGTCATCTGAGCTGCACATAATTATAACCGGTAGCTTATCTTTATCCACAATGGCATCGTTACGGAGCATTCTAATTGTATCTATACCATTTATCAGAGGCATTTTAAAATCGATTACAATTAAATCGAAAGGATCCGAGACTTTTACCAGACTAACAGCCTCAAGTCCATCGCTACAGGATATACTCTCAATATTCCAGCTTTTGAAAGTCTGCTCCAGAATAGTTCTGTTGTTTGCGTTGTCATCTACAATGAGCACTCTTTTAATATTAACCAGAGTAGTACCTCCAATATAGTCGTTTGAATCGATCTGACTATCAATTGAGAAGAAGAACTCAGAACCTTTGCCGAAAGTGCTCTTCATATGAATTCTGTCTCCCATTTTTTCTGCAAGGTGGTTTGAAATAACCAGACCGAGTCCGGTACCTCCGAACTTTCTGGTTGTTGATGAGTCTGCCTGGGTAAAAGCTTTAAATAGCCTCTTTTGCTCATCCTGAGATATTCCGATTCCTGTATCCCGGATATAGAAAGTGAATCTTCCGGTAAAGTCTCCTTTTTCTTCAAACTTAACCCGCAACTCCACCTCTCCTCTCTCGGTGAATTTTATAGCGTTACTGATAAGGTTCACAAGTATCTGTTTTAATCTTATGGGATCAACAACTCCGTAGCGTGGGATATCCGGCTGAATATTAAGCAGAAGCTCGAGATCTTTTTGAATTGCCTGATATTTGACCATATCACATACCTGCTCCACAATCTCAACTATATCTGTCTTTATTGGAGCAAGCTCCAGTTTACCTGCCTCAATTTTTGAAAAGTCGAGAATGTCGTTGATAATCTCCAGAAGTGATTGGGCGGAGATGTTAGCATTTTCTACAAACCTTTTCTGAGATATATTCAGAGGTGTTCTGT
>CAYGOE010000035.1:0-20429 GCA_964351405.1 uncultured Muribaculaceae bacterium
AATCCTTCGCGACGCATTGTCTCTATCAAAACAGAAAGGTGAAGCACCCCTCTGCCATTAACCACAAATGAATCCGCTGTTTGACCATCCTTAACCTTAAGAGCCAGGTTCTTTTCCAGCTCCTTCTCCAATCTCTCCTTAAGGTGTCTGGAAGTAACAAATTTACCCTCTCGTCCAAAGAATGGAGAGTCATTAATGGTAAATAGCATACTCATAGTAGGTTCGTCAACAGCAATTGTTGGAAGCGCCTGCGGAGTTTCAAAATCTGCAATGGTATCTCCTATCTCGAACCCCTCTATTCCGACAATGGCGCATATATCTCCGCTCCTCACTTCGGCCACCTTAACCTTCTCCAACCCCTCAAAGACCATCAACTCTCTTATGCGACTCTTCTCAATTGAGCCGTCGCGTTTGCAAAGAGAGACCTGCATATTTGGTTTTAAAATTCCTCTGTGAATCCTCCCTACGGCAATTCTGCCAACATATGGAGAGTACTCAAGCGATGAAATTAGCATTTGAGGTGTACCTTCGTTGAATTCAGAACCCGGAATTGCATCTATGATTGTATCCAGCAGAGCTGTTATGTCTGTGGTAGGTTTTCTCCAGTCCAGCGACATCCATCCCTGTTTTGCACTTCCATAAACTGTTTTGAAATCAAGCTGCTCCTCGGTTGCGTTAAGTGAGAACATCAGGTCAAAAACCTGCTCATTAACCTCATCCGGCCTGCAATTTGGCTTATCAACCTTATTAATAACAACTATAGCCTTTTTGCCCATTCCTATCGCTTTGGATAATACAAACCTAGTTTGCGGCATAGTTCCTTCAAAGGCATCTACAAGAAGTAGAACACCATCTGCCATATTCAAGACTCTCTCAACTTCACCACCGAAATCTGCGTGACCAGGGGTGTCGATGATGTTAATCTTGTAGTCTTTATAAGGAACCGACACATTCTTTGCCAGAATTGTTATCCCCCTCTCTCTCTCAAGATCATTGTTATCTAGTATCAACTCCCCCATTTTTCCGGCATCCCTGAAAAGCATTGCCTGGAGGATCATTCTGTCCACTAATGTGGTTTTGCCATGGTCAACGTGAGCGATAATGGCAATATTGCGTATTTTATGCATAATAATTAGGGCGCAAAAGTAGAAAAAATATTACTTTTGCAGATTAAATTTATGAAAATAATCCTCTTATGGTTGAAAAAATTCTTATTATAGACTTTGGTTCTCAGTTTACTCAGCTGATAGGGCGCAGGTTAAGAGAGTTAAATGTTTATTGCGAAATTGTTCCTTTTAATAAAATTCCTGTATTCGGAGAGGATGTAAAGGGAATTATTCTCTCCGGAAGCCCTTTTTCTGTAAGAGATGCTATGGCACCTACTGTAAATCTTGACGGTATAAAAGGGAAATTACCGCTTCTTGCTATCTGTTACGGTGCACAATATCTTGCCCACCATTACGGAGGTGAAGTAAATACCTCTCTGGCAAAAGAGTACGGGAGAGCAATACTTTCTGTAAATGACTACACCTGTCCGCTTTTTAAAGGAATCGCCTCAAGTTCACAGGTTTGGATGTCACACGGAGATACTATAGCAAAATTACCTCTGGGTGCTATACCTGTAGCTTCTACCCTGGACATTGATAATGCTGCATATAGAATTGATGGAGAGAGCACATTTGCCCTTCAGTTTCACCCCGAGGTTTACCACACAGAGCAGGGAGCCGCTATTCTGGAGAACTTTGTAAAAGGGATCTGCAAATGTAAAGGCGACTGGACTCCCGATTCGTTCATTGAAAGTACGGTTAAGGAGCTTAAGGAGAAGATTGCAGATGAGAAGGTTATTCTCGGTTTATCTGGAGGAGTTGACTCTACAGTAGCGGCAGTTCTACTTAATAGAGCAATAGGAGATCACCTCCACTGTATTTTTGTAGATAACGGTTTGCTCCGCAAAGATGAGTTTGAGAATGTTCTGCACTCATACAAAAATATGGGCCTGAATGTCACCGGGATAGATGCAGCAACTCTTTTTATGGATGCCCTTAAAGGGATTTCAGATCCTGAACTCAAAAGGAAGGCAATTGGAAAGGTTTTTATAGATGTTTTTGATAGTGAGTCTCATAAAATAGAGAATGCCAAATGGCTTGCACAGGGAACAATTTATCCCGACGTTATTGAGTCGGTATCTGTAAACGGACCATCTGCGACAATTAAGTCACACCATAATGTTGGTGGTCTTCCGGATTATATGAAACTAAAGATTGTTGAACCGTTAAGGTCGCTCTTCAAAGATGAGGTTCGACGTGTAGGGAGGGCTTTGGGTATTAAAGATGAACTTATATCACGTCATCCTTTTCCGGGTCCGGGTCTTGGTATTCGGGTTCTGGGAGAGGTAACTGAGGAGAAGTTATCAATTCTTAAAGAGGCTGACCATATTTACATCAACCTACTCCGTGAGCATAATCTATATAACGAAGTATGGCAGGCTGTTACAGTTTTATTGCCAATAAAAAGTGTAGGTGTAATGGGAGATGAGAGAACCTACGAATACACAATTGTCCTCCGAGCTGTGACATCAACCGACGGTATGACAGCAGACTGGGTTCACCTTCCATATGAATTTCTGTCAAAAGTTTCTAATGATATCATTAATAAAGTAAAGGGTGTTAACAGAGTTGTGTATGACATCTCCTCAAAACCACCTGCGACTATTGAGTGGGAGTAATCCGGCAAATCTGCTTCTATTACATAGTTATAAAAAAAAAGAGGGCGACTGTACTGTTTAGTCACCCTCATTTTTCTGGAAAGTAAAGGATTACTGAACTACAGTCTCTACTTTTGTACTGTCAGTTGCTGCAACTGCCGTGCTGTCTGTCACTACCTTTGTAGTGTCAGCAGCTACTTCAACTACCTCTTCTGTTTTTGCTGCATTGCTGCCACAAGATGTTAGGACAAATCCTGCCAATAGGAATAGTGCAAAAAATTTTTTCATTTTTTTGGTGTTTGTTTTGTGGTTAATTAAAATCGACCGCAAATTTAGAAGTTTTTTTTATATTTCTAAAAATTAATATCTATTCCGGCGGAAATAACAACTCCTGGCATCGGAAATCCCTCATTAACAGAGTATGATACTCCTGTGATATTGTCACCGTTTATAAAAAAACGTGTATCCAGAGTACTTATTAATCTTCTGTATGAAGCTCTTATGTTAAAGAGGAGATAGTTCTCCTGTAGTTTTGTAGCCTTATTCAAATAGAGACCTCCAATATACTGACTATTAAAATTTAACGCAATTGGACCAGGGGAGTAGTCCATTGAGAGATAGAGCTTGTGCTTGGGAGCTGCAAGTAATGGTTTACTTGTATTAAGATAGCTGTAATTTATATTTGTCCTTAGATTTGGTTTTACTCTGTAACTTGCCATCACCTCAAATCCACTGTTATTAAAGTATCCTGTGTTTAGATTTTTAGGTATACCATTAATTCTAACTGTCTCAATCATATTCCACCCATCAATGTAAAACAGGGAGAGCTCTGCACTCAGGTTTGAATTTAACATAGTCTGCCCGACAGATAGTTCAAAGTTAACCATACTTTCGGGCATAAGATATGGATTCTGAGGAGGGAACATATACATTTCGCGAATATTGGGACTCCTGTAACCTTTGGAAATTGAACCTTTAATTACATTGTTCTTAAATGCCTTAACCGTTAAGCCAATCTGAGGTACCCATTCGCTCAAAAAAGAGGAGCTGTATTCAAATCTTAAGCCTCCGTTAATGGTTAACATATCGAAAAACTCCTGCTGAACAATAAAATAGCCTGCTGTTTCGTGAACATTTCTATTTGCCAGACTTGTATTTGTTCCGGTCTCAATAGAGGAGTTCCAGGCCTTTCCTCCCCAGTTCTTGTAATCAAAGCCAAGTGTGAATGAGTTTCCTTTAAAGAGTCTAAGATTTTCAAAGAACAAAACTCCATAATTATGATCTTGTGAATTAAATAGATAACTTTTTGGCAACTCGCCAACCTTGTAACCATCATTAATTTCGTGGTCACCAGTATTTAGAAATATCTGAAGAGCTCCTGAACCATATTTATGGGCATTCTCCAGAGATATTGAAGCAGATGCTCTCATAATATCCATCTCGTTTTGAGTGACCGGATCATCTTTCCTTCCCGGGTTCTCACTATATATCTTTGCAACACTTACACTCCCTGAAAGATTAAAGTATTCTCCCATTTTATATCCTGCTTTTGCAAATCCATTAGTAATATTGAACTCCGAATTACTTCTGTGTCCATCGCTTCTATCGTGGTTTACAGAAACAAAGCTTGAAAAACGACCTTTGTTGTATCCGTTGTTAACCATATACTTCTGTGTATTGTAAGAGCCATAAGAGAGCCTTGCCCTGCTCTCCCTCCCCTCTCCTTCGAATTTTCTTGTAATTATATTTACAACTCCTCCCATTGCGTTGGAACCATAAAGAAGAGATCCAGGCCCACGAATCACCTCTACCCTCTCTACATCTGAAGAGACATAGAGGTCTGGAAGTGAGTGTCCGAAAAGACCTGCCCACTGTGGCTGACCGTCAAAAAGCATTAGAACCTTGTTTCCCTGTCCCACACCCCTTATGTTTATCTCACCAGCAGATCCCGATGAGACTCCGAAGCCAATAACACCTCTCTGAGTTACAAAGAGTCCAGGCACTTGCTGAGATAAAACAGGAAGTAGCGCAGAGCTTCCGCCTGCCTCAATATCTTCTCTCTCCAGAACCGAAATAGTGAGAGGAACACTGCTTCTGTTTACCTTGGTTTTATTTGCCGATATCACAACAGAATTAAGGCTTACTGCCTTTATTGTATCTTTGGCCTCAACTCTCTTCTCTTTCTCAGAGGCAAAAAGATCTCCCGACATTAAAGTGAGAAGAGATACCATCCCCACTACACCTATTTTATTAACAATATTAAGCACCATCTTTCTATACGAATTAACAATCCAGTTTTATGAAAGTGCAAATATAATATCTTAGTTGGATTATTCTAATCGCCCCTTTTCTGCCCTTGGGTGGCATTTAAGAATGCTCTCTCTCCATTTTTCGCTATTAACGTGGGTATAAATTTCGGTAGTTAGAATACTTTCGTGACCTAGCATCTCCTGAACAACTCTCAAATCTGCACCATTTTCAACCATATGGGTTGCAAATGAGTGGCGAAATGTGTGTGGCGAAATCTCTTTGATTATCCCTGCCCTGGTACTCTCCTTTTTTATTATGAGAAAAATCATCTCTCTGGATAGTTTGGAACCACGTCTATTAAGAAACAGAGTATCCTGTGCGTTTTTGGCAATATTCATAAATTTTCTCTGAGAGAGATAAAAATTTACAGCCTCAACAGCAGGGACGCCAACGGGAATAAGTCTCTGTTTGCTCCCTTTTCCCATTACTCTTATAAATCCCTCATTAAAAAAAAGGTCTGAAATCCTTAGATTTACCAATTCACTAACTCTAAGACCGCACGAGTAGAGCATCTCTACAATAGCTCTGTTTCTGTGTCCTTCGGCAACTGAGAGATCAATTCCGTTGAGAATATTTTCAATCTCTTCAACCGAAAGAACAACAGGTAAATAGGGCCTTACCTTTGGCGAATCCAGCATCTCTGCAATACTCCTCTCAACGACTCCCTCCATCTCCAGGAATTTATAAAAAGCCTTCAAAGAGCTTATTAGCCTTGCCTGAGAGCGTTTGGAGAGATTTTTGCCAAAAAGTGATTTTATGAAGAGATTGAGTGTTTCGGAGGTGGCACTCCCAAAATTATTCACTCCGTATTCATTGGAAGAGCTCTCAAGAAACCTCTCCAGCTTAATAATATCCGAACAGTAGGCATTAATAGTGTTTTGAGAGAGAGATCTCTCCAGCCTGAGATAGGTGAAAAAATCTGTTACTAAATTATTACAAATAGTCTTTTTCAAATAAAATGCATTACTTTTGCGTACAAATTTAGAAGAATTATGGAGGAAAAGAAAACGAAAATAATTTGTACTGTGTCGGACAGAAATTGCAGTTTTGAATTTATTGAAAGTCTGTATAATGAGGGGATGAATGTGGTAAGAATAAATTCAGCACATACAACTCTTGAATCATCTCTTCCAATTGTCGAAAACACCAGAAAAGTCTCAGATAAGATTGCACTGATTATTGATACCAAAGGCCCGGAGATCCGGATAACAAAAATGGTTAACGAGCTGGGGTTTCCCGTAAAAACGGGTGATGAGGTAATTTTTGGAGATAATCCGCTTGGAGTCTCGGGAAATGGACTGCTCTATACAAACTACAACAATTTTGTCTCAGAGGTACCTGTTGGATCTCATATCCTGATAGATGACGGAGAATTGTCACTTACAGTCGTCAGAAAAAAGAGCGGCAAACTCTACTGTATGGCAGATAACCCGGGAACTATCAAAGGGAGAAAGAGCATCAACATTCCGAATGTATCCGTTAAACTTCCATCTGTGTCGGATAGGGACAAAGAGTACATTCTCTGGGCTATTGAGAACGAACTGGACTTTATTGCACATTCGTTTGTCAGGAATAAAGAGGATGTTATTGAGATCCAGAAAATTCTTGACCAACATAAAAGCCACCTCAAGATTATTGCAAAGATAGAGAACCAGGAGGGGGTCAACAATATTGATGAGATACTCTCACACTGCTATGGGGTAATGGTAGCTCGGGGAGATCTCGGAGTTGAGGTTGAGTATCAGAAAATACCTATTATCCAGAGAAATATCATTAAAAAGTGTCAAGAGCGCAAAAAGCCGGTTATCATTGCAACCCAAATGCTTCACACAATGATAGAGAGTCCAAGACCTACAAGAGCAGAGGTTACCGACGTTGCAAATGCAATTTATCAGGGAACAGATGCTGTGATGCTTAGCGGAGAGACTGCCAACGGTAAGTATCCTAAGGAGTCTGTAAGGACTATGGCAAATATAGCAAAAGAGACTGAAAGGGAGCTTAGGCCATACTATAAACTTGAATTAAAAGATATTACACATCCTGTTGCAGCAGTTCTTAGTTGTCAACTGGTTAATGCAACCCGTAAACTACCTATTAAAGCGATGGTATTTGATACAAGAACAGGGCGTACAGGAAGATATCTATCTGCTTTCAGGCCAAAAACTCCGATATATGCTATGTGCTATACTCCTCACGTTATGAGAGAGCTTGCACTCTCTTACGGTGTTTACGCCTACTCTATGGACCCTACCCAAAACAAGGATAATTTCATAAAGAGCTCCATTAACACTCTTCTAGATGACAACCGGTTTACCAAAGAGGATATGATTGGTGTTGTAGGGGGCAGTTTTGGTCCCTCAGCGGGTGCCACTTTTATGGAGATCTGCCCTGCAGGTCATATGGTAATGGAGACAAAACAGTGATAAGCCGCATATCTCACACTTAGGCTTTCTCGCAACACACACATATCGCCCGTGAAGTATGAGCCAGTGATGTGCAATTGACCGTTTATCTGAAGGTATCTTCTCTGTTAGCTCCTTCTCGACTACAAGAGGAGTCTCCCCTTTTGATAGTCCTAAACGACGTGAGATCCTAAAGACGTGTGTATCCACGGCAATTACCGGAGAGTTGTAAATAACAGATGATATGACATTTGCACTCTTCCTCCCTACACCCGGTAACCTTTGGAGATCTTCTGTGTCTTTTGGGAGAACTCCTCCAAACTCGGTTACCAAGACCCTAGCCATCTGAGAAAGGTGCTTGCTTTTAATGTTTGGGTATGTTACAGAGCTAATATATTTAAAAATCTCCTCCGCTGTTGCACCGGACATTGAAATGGGGTCAGGAAATCGTCCAAAGAGTGCGGGGGTAACCATATTTACCCTTTTATCGGTACATTGTGCAGATAATATGACAGATACAGCCAATTGAAAGGGATTTTCATACCTGAGTTCACTCTCCGCTACCGGCATATTGTTTTGAAACCACTCCAGAACCTTAAGATACCTCTCTTTTTGACTTATCTTCATAAGAAATGTAGTAATATGCAGATATTGTGATATTTACTAGATATTTAAAAGCTGAGAAAAATCTATCTCCTGTGTTTGTTCCAACTCTTTACAGCTCATATTTTCGCATAGCATTACTCTACCCGGGTACCTTTTAAAGAGAGCCCTGTTGTGAGTGACAAAAACTATTGCCGGCTCATACATTCTGTGAATATTGGTTAGCAACTCCATAATCTCTATTGCAGTCTCTGAGTCAAGATTCCCAGTAGGTTCATCTGCAAGAATGATCTCCGGGTTATTCAGAAGAGCCCGTGCAATTGCAACTCTCTGCTGCTCACCTCCGGATAGCTGATGTGGCATCTTATGGCTCTTTAATAGCATACCTACACTCTCCAGCCTCTCTTTTATTATGTTATCTATCTCCTTTTTGTTTTTCCAACCTGTTGCCATAAGTACAAAGTGAAGATTGTCATAAACAGATCTGTCTGAGAGGAGCTGAAAGTCCTGAAATACTACCCCAATTCTTCTGCGCAGAAATGGGATATCTCTCTTTTTTAACCGCCCCAGAGAGAAGCCTGCAACAGTTGCTGTACCTTGTTTGATTGGATTTTCACCAATAATTGTTTTGATTATAGAGGTTTTACCACTTCCTACCCTGCCGATCAGATATATAAAATCTCCTCTGTAGATAGTGAGATTTAACCCTGACATTATGAGGTTCTCCTCTTTTGCTATATCAACTTCCGTAAATTCAATAATTGGCTTTGAAGGGTCCGAAATCATATTTTTCTCTGTTATTAAAAGCAAATTTACTAAATTTGACAGTTAAAGCGACATTTATTTAAAACAATAAAAAATGAGAGCAAAACAAAGGTTCACTCTAATTATTCTGCTAATCTCACTATTGTCTCATTTTTCCGAAAGAGTCTACTCTGCAGAGTCTCCGGACAACTGGGCAGATCGGTATAAAAAAGGGGTTGAACTCTATCAGAAGGGGTTACTTGAGTCTGCAGAGAAGGAGTTTGAGTCTCTTCTCAAAGATAAAGATTTGAGTAAAAGTCTCTTCCGAGCAGATATAGAGGGATACATAACACTTATTTCAATTGAGAGTTCCAGAGCTAATCTTCATTCGAAGTATAAATTAATGGAGCAGATGTGGCCCCAAAGCTCTCTTCTATCAACAATAAGACTTAAATATGGATCCTACCTCTTTGACAGTGGGGATTTTACTGCAGCGTATAAGATATTTTCACTTATTGATTCGCAGAACCTAACTAAATCTGAGCTCAATGAGTACTATTTCAAAGCCGGTTATGCAAATTTTCGCACAGGTAATCCACAGAGGGCTCTATCTCTGTTTGGATACGTTATAAACAGTATCCCTAACAGCTATACCAATCCGGCAATCTATTACTCTGCACATATACACTATATGATGAGGGATTTTATTAAAGCAATTGATCTTTTTAGTAGGATAGGTAAGGATCCCAGATTCTCACTTTTAAGCAGATACTATACTCTTGAGAGTAAATTTATGCTTAAGGAGTATAAATATGTAACTGAAACCGGAGAAGAGCTTTACAATCTGCTTAGCGGAGATTTAAAGACCAAGTGTGCCCGGGTGGTTTCTGAGGCATTCTTTGCACTTGACAACACCGAAAAGGCAAAGTTCTATTTTGAAAAATATTCGCAGAATAAGGACAATCTCACCAGAAAAGATATCTATTATGCCGGTATACTTGCATATACACAAAAAAACTACAATGATGCAATCGGTATCCTCAAGCAGGTGATTTCGGTGGAGGACTCTTTGACTCAGAATGCATCCTACCATTTAGGCAGATGCTATATTGAGATTAAGAATAAGTTTGAGGCACTCAACAGCTTCCGCACTGCTTCCGAAGGTAACTCAGACCTTTCTATAAAAGAGGATGCGCTCTTTAACTACGCAAAACTCTCATTTGATCTTAACTCGGATATCACTAAATTCAGAAAATATCTGGACACCTACTCACCTCCTGTGGAAAAATTCAACGAGATTCAGAACTATATAGCATCATCATACCTTGTTAAGCAGGATTACAAATCTGCAATAGATGTCCTTAGAACTATAAAAAATCCCTCCTCAAGAGAGATTGTTCATCTGCAAAAGGCAACATTCCTGAGGGGGATGCAACTCCTTAACCTTGGTGCTTACAGAGACGCAGTGGCTGTATTTGAGCTCTCTCTGGAAAACGGCTCTTACAATAACAATCTTTATAATGTTACAAATTTCTGGCTAGCAGAGGCATACTACAGGAGTAATCAGTTTCAGAGATCGGTAGATATCAACCTTAATCTGGCCGTTAAAAACACAAGTTTCCGGGCAAATCGCGAATACCCGACATCTCTTTACAATCTGGCATATGGTTACTTCAAACTGGCAAATTTTGAGCAGGCAGAGAGTTGGTTTAAACGTTACCTGAGTCTGCCGAGAGGAGATATTCTCTACCTTGACGAAGCTAGAACACGCCTTGGAGACAGCTATTTTATGCAGAGGAAATATTCGGACGCAATTGAGGCATTTGCACTTGTAAATCAAAATAATACAGCCCTAAAAAACTATTCGGTTTATCAATCCTCAATTGCAAAAGGTCTACTGGGAGACGATGTAAAAAAAGCAGAGATGCTCAAAGAGCTTATCTCAAAAGGGGTGAGCAATACTCTTCTACCCGAGGTTCTTTACGAACTGGGAAGGACTCTCATCCAGACAGGCGACGACACCGAAGCTATGAACTACCTCACAGAGCTTAGTGAAAAATTCGTGAACAGCCACTTCTACTCTAAAGCCCTCCTGGAACTTGGATTAATCAGTTTAAACAGTGGAAACGAAAACAAGGCGATAGATTACTATAAGAGAATACTTGCCACAAGCCCTCAATCTCCGGAGGCACAAAGTGCGGTTGCAGGTCTGGAGAATATCTACAGAGAGGCGGGACGAGCAGAGGAGTTCCTTGAATACATTGATGGTTTAGGTCTCTCCCAGAGCAGAAGCACATCTGAGAGGGAGATGATAGTCTTTAGCTCGGCGGAGAGACTGTTCATCTCCGGAAACTATGCAGAGGCTGTCAGTTCGCTTAGCTCCTTCCTTAAAAATTATCCAAAAGGGGGCAAAGCTGCTCAGGCTTGGTTCTACCTTGGAGAGTCTCTGCTTAAAACAGGTAAACCGGAACTTGCACAAGACGCCTATTTGGAGGTGATGAATATTGGTGATGAATCCTTTGCCGAGCTTGCTACACTAAACTATGCAAGAATCTCATATCAACTGGAGAACTACTCTCAGGCTGTCAAAGCATATTCAACCCTCAGTATGATTGCAAAGTTAAAAAACAATAAGGCAGAGGCTCAGATAGGTCTGATGAACGCCTATTTTATGGATCAACAATATCAAAATGCAATTGCTCAGGCAGAGAGAGCAGAGAGAGTGAGTTTAGAAGAGAAAGATCGTGTCAGGATTCGATATATAAAGGGAAAATCCTACTATATGCTGGGAGAGAGAGCACAGGCACTTCCATTACTCACAGAGCTTGCAAAGAACAGAATATCTCCTGAGGGAGCAGAGAGCGCCTATCTTCTAATTTCTGATATTTTTGATAAAGGAGATTTCGCCAAGGTGGAGAGAGAGGTTTATGCATTTTCAGATTCAAAGACTCCTCAAAGTTACTGGTTAGCAAAAGCATACATACTTTTGGGCGACAGCTTTGCCGAGCGCGAAAATTGGGAGCAGGCCCGCGCGACTTACAATAGTATTCTTGAATCCTATAAGCCTAAAATTAAGGACGATATTGAGGAGCAGATAAAAATGAGGCTCTCCAGAATTGAAGATAAAAAATCTAATTTACAATAAGATGAGAGTAATTTATTATATATCAATAACAACCGCTATAATTCTATCATCGGCCACCCTTTCGGCTCAGCAAAAAATTGACCCGACTCTTGAAGTTAAAAGGGATTTTGACGCAAAACTAATGGAGATAACAAAGGGTAAGCTTTACAGTAGTTTTGCAGACTCTCTGGGGATATTCAACCTCTCATTCAAATACACAATATTTGACAAACCCATAAAAGATCTTTATGAGTTTTCGCCTCTGCCATCTGCAACCATTGAGAGGAGTCCAACTCTTGTTCAGCCAGTTTTCTATCTACAAGCCGGGAGCAATTTTCCGCTAAATCCATACGGAAATTTCTACCTGCAGCCCCGTTTGGGAAAAGGTCTTTCTCTGCTCATAAATGGGAAGTATAACTCAAATATGGATAAGCTTCCTGGCGTAGTAATAACAGATAACATTGTGAGTAGAGGAGAAGATAGAGGAGCTGCTCCATCATCTGCAAGTGATCTCGGTTTCCGCTTTAAATATAGCTGGGAGAAGGGGGAGTTAGGTGCAGAAGCCTCTTTAGGCAGTTATCACAACAGCTATTATGGAATCAATGAGACCACTCTCTCTCTGATATCACAATTCTCTCCGTTCCCTCAACCCAGAGAGTCCGGGTTTATGAAAGATTCTCTAAGTGGGGTACTCTCCAAAACGGGAGCTAAACTATACGCCCGCTCTATCAATAACAATAAAAAATCTCTCTACTACGATTTCGATATTTCATACTCGCAATTGAAAGCCAAAGCCAAATTCTACGAAATTTTTGATCAGTACGGAAATCCCTTTAGCGGTTTCTTAAAAGAGAGTCGATTTGATGAAAAGTACATAAACACCTCTATGGTTGCAGGAGGGGGCTTCTCATCCTTCAATAAAATTCTTGCCGGAGTCCGTTACCAAGCATCAAACTCATTAACATCGGATTCTTACGACAGAAGCAATCTTGAAATCCATCCAAAATATATCTACAATAAAGGTAGATTAAACGTAGATCTCGGGGTTAAATATAATCTATGGAGGGAGAGCGGCACCAATGGTTATAACATCTACTTCAGCGGCTCTGCCTCAATTGAACTGGTAAAAGGTAATATCTGGGTATATGGATTATTGGATGGAAAAAATAATTTTATGAATTACCACAAGATAGCAGAGCTAAACCCCTGGATTCATCCCAATATTGACATTATGAATATTGAACAGCCTGTAATTGCCAGAGCAGGTATAAAGGGAAAGTTCAGGGATAGATTATCATTCAATATTTATGGAGGTTATTACGAGTTCCGAAACCAAGTTCACTTCTATGCAAACAACTCACTTTCAATATCTGCCACATATCCTGCCAACAGCTTCGGGGCAATTTACAGAGATGAAAAGAGGGTTGGCGTTGGAGGAGAGATTCTTCTTAAACTGGAGAATTTTGAGGGTGGAATTGATGCCGATTTTTATGGTTTCCGGGATGAGAATAATATGACAAACAAGCACTACAACTACTCCCCCTTTGAATTAAAAGGGCGTGCAAATTATAGCTGGAGAGATAGAGTTATCGTAGGGGCAAACTTCCACCACAGGCAAAAAAGTCCGGCACTCTTTAATGAAGATCTTCTTATAGGTGGCGTGCCACCTGTAAGATACATACCATCTTATACTCTTATGAATATGGAAGTTTCCTATATTTATGATAGAAAGTTCACCTTTTTCCTCAAATTGAACAACATCTTCAATTCAAATATTATATATCTTGCAAATTATCCTATGCCAGGAATCAACGGCGGTATAGGTATGACCATAACACTCTGATTAATTGACACTTAAATCATTTATAAAACCTGATAATTCTTGTGTAATTATTAGGTTTTTTTTACTAAAATCACTATCTTTGTCAACTTTAAAACGTAGTTAATAAAGATGAAGGAAAATGAGTCTACAATGGCCACCGGCCATTATTCCGCAGACAGCATTCAGGTACTGGAGGGGTTAGAAGCGGTTCGTAAAAGACCGTCAATGTACATCGGAGATATTGGATCGAGGGGTTTACACCACTTAGTTTATGAGGTAGTAGACAATTCAATTGACGAGGCTCTTGGGGGCTACTGCTCGAACATAGATGTAATAATCAATGCAGACAACTCAATTACTGTTTCGGATGACGGAAGGGGTATCCCGACAGGCATTCACGAGAAGGAGGGTCGTTCGGCTCTGGAGGTAGTGCTTACGGTTCTACACGCAGGAGGAAAGTTTTCAAAAGATTCATACAAAGTTTCAGGAGGTCTTCACGGAGTGGGTGTTTCCTGCGTAAATGCGCTATCAATTCAACTTATTGCAGACATCTACCGTGACGGAAAACATTTTAGACAGGAGTACAGCAAAGGGGTTCCCCTCTACCCTGTTATGGAGCTTGAAGATTCAAATAGAAGAGGTACAGTTATAACGTTCAGTCCGGACCCGGAGATTTTCGTTTTGGGTACTGTCTACAACTATGAAATTCTCGCAACACGCCTTCGTGAACTTTCATACCTCAACAAAGGGGTAAAACTCACCCTTCGTGATTTGAGGACTTATGAAAATGGTGGCCGACCGAGCGAGAATGGTGATAACCAGGAGTTCAAAGAGCGTTCTGACACCTACTTCTCAACATTGGGACTTATGGAGTTCGTGGCTTATCTGGATGGCACCCGCGACAAACTTACCGAAAAACCTATTTATCTGGAGAGCGATAAAACCGGAATTCCGATAGAGATTGCAATGCAGTACAACTCAGGATTTTCGGAAAACATACACTCCTATGTAAATAACATTAACACTATAGAGGGAGGTACTCACTTGAGCGGTTTTCGCAGGGGTCTTACAACCACTCTTAAGAGTTATGCAGATAAAAGCGGTATGCTCTCAAAACTAAAGTTTGAGATAGATGCTGCCGACTTTCGTGAGGGGCTCACAGCAATTATTTCAGTCAAAGTAGCCGAACCTCAGTTTGAGGGGCAGACTAAAACCAAGCTTGGTAACTCAGAGGTGATGGCAGCTGTCTCTCAAGCTACAACAGCAGCTCTTGAAAATTATCTGGAGGAGAATCCCCGCGATGCAAAGAATATAATTGACAAGGTGATTCTGGCTGCCACTGCAAGGCACGCTGCCAGAAAAGCGAGAGAGATGGTACAGAGAAAGACTGTAATGTCGGGATCCGGATTGCCGGGCAAACTTGCAGACTGCTCAAACAGGGATGCTACGGTTTCGGAGGTCTTTCTGGTTGAGGGTGACTCTGCCGGAGGTACTGCCAAGAGTGGTAGAGACAGAAATTTCCAGGCTATTCTACCGTTGAGGGGAAAGATTCTCAATGTAGAGAAGGCAATGGAGCATAAAGTATTTGAAAACGAAGAGATCAGAAATATCTATACAGCTCTGGGAGTAACCATAGGAACTGAAGAAGATAGCAAGGCTCTAAACCTCACTAAATTAAGGTACCACAAGGTTATTATTATGACCGATGCAGATGTGGACGGAAGCCATATTGCAACCCTAATTCTCACCTTCTTTTTCCGCTTTATGCAGGACCTTATTAAAAATGGACACGTCTATATCGGAACACCTCCACTCTACCTTGTTAAGAAAGGTAAACAGGAGCAGTACTGCTGGACAGAAGACGAAAGAAAAGATGCAATAGAGAAGATAGGTAAAGGAAAAGATAGCGGGGTTCACGTTCAGAGATACAAAGGTCTCGGAGAGATGAATGCTGTTCAGCTTTGGGACACCACTATGAACCCGGAGACCAGGCTACTACGGCAGGTGAATATAGATAACGCTGCAGAAGCAGACAGAATCTTCTCAATGCTGATGGGGGACGAAGTTCCACCAAGAAGAGAATTTATTGAAACTCACGCAAAATATGCAAATATTGATGTTTAGCATTCAACAGAAATGGCTCCTGCTTTCGGTTGTTTTTATTCTGTTTTTTTACAGTTTGGAGGCATCATCCGACAGCAAGAGAGGAGTAGTGTTGCCGGCAGAGATTCCAACTTCTGTAATCACACTCCCGAAGCCCCCTAAATACACCCCCCAATACATTCCGTTAATTTTTAGAATAGACACAAAAAAAGAGATCGTTCCTATATCTGACTACCTCAGAGCCATTGAATTTACAGAGATGCCGGAAGAGTATGATATCTGGAGCGATACCAAAATCAACCCATATCAGGTTAGTCTGGTAGATATGAAGGATACCGTAAAGATAGACCTCAGCACCTACCACCATCCATCCAGCAAATATGTAACATCTAACTTCGGTTTCAGAAAATGGAGATTTCATTACGGGATTGATCTTAAGGTTCATAAAGGAGACAGCGTTTACAACGCATTTGACGGTGTAGTTAGAATTACAAAAAGAGCGCGTGATTATGGATATTATGTGCTTGTAAGACATCTTAACGGACTTGAGACCCTTTACGCACATCTCAATAAGATAACCGTTAATCCAGGAGATACTATCAAAGCCGGAGCAACTGTCGGTCTGGGCGGAAGTACAGGCCGTTCCACAGGTTACCATCTCCATTTTGAGATCAGGTATCTCGGCAATCCTATCAACCCTAACGATCTTATAGATTTTGAAAAATTCACCATTAAGAGCCAGATACTCGCTCTTAATGCACAACACTTTGAGTATAAAAAAGAGATTGACAAAATCCGTTTCTGGACAATACGAAACGGCGACACCCTAGGCAGGATTTCTCAAAGAACAGGAGTATCTATTGCAAAGCTATGCTCACTCAACGGTATAAAACGTACCACAATACTGAGGATAGGCAGAAGATTAAGATACACATAATCAATCATAAACTATGGATATTTTTGAAAGAATAAAAAATGACCAAGGGGGTCCTTTAGGTCAATATCGTAAGAGAGCTCACGGCTACTTCGCATTCCCTAAACTGGAGGGTCAGATTCAGCCTAGAATGACCTTTAACGGAACCGAGGTGCTTGCCTGGACCTTCAATAACTACCTTGGGCTGGCAAACCACCCCGAAGTTAGAAAGGTTGATGCAGAGGCCGCTGCCAAATGGGGTCTCGGGTACCCTATGGGTGCAAGAATGATGTCCGGTCAGACTGCCCTTCACGAGCAGCTGGAGAGAGAACTTGCAGAATTTGAGAAAAAAGAGGATGCATACCTCTTTAATTTCGGCTACCAGGGTATGGTTTCAACTATAGACGCTCTTGTTAACAGACACGATATCATCGTCTATGACTCAGAAGCACACGCCTGTATTATGGATGGAGTAAGGCTCCATATGGGTCAGAGAATAGTCTATCCTCACAACGATATAGAGAAATGCGAGAAAGCTCTTGCCCGTGCAACCAAGATTGTTGCAGAGACCGGAGGCGGAATTCTTCTCATTACAGAGGGTGTTTACGGAATGACAGGAGACCTTGGAATTCTTGATAAAATTGTTGAGCTTAAAAAGAGTTACTCATTCCGTATTATCATTGACGATGCTCACGGTTTTGGAGTAATGGGAGATAATGGAAGAGGAACATCTGAGCATTATAATGTTATGGATGAGATTGACCTCTACTTCGGTGCATTTGCAAAAGCTATGGCAGGTATCGGCGGTTTTGTTGCCGGGCCGGAGAATATCATCAGCTATCTTAGATATAACCTTCGTTCCCAAATATATGCCAAATCGCTGCCTATGGCAATGGTTGAAGGTTGTCTCAAAAGGCTTGATATGATTCGCACTATGCCTGAACTCCGCGAAAAGCTATGGCTGATAACACGCACAATGCAAAAAGGTCTAAGAGATAGGGGCTTCAACATTGGCAAGGCAGAAGCCTGCGTGACTCCTGTTTTTTTAGAGGGTAACGTTCCTGAGGCTACAAACATCCTTATAGATCTTAGAACAAACTATAAGATATTTTGCTCAGCAGTAATATATCCAGTTGTCCCTAAAGGCGTTATTATGTTCAGGCTTATCCCGACATCTATGCACTCTCTGGAAGACGTAGAGTATACACTTAATGCTTTTGGTGAGATCTACGAAAAACTTAAGACCGGCATCTACAAAGGTGATGAGATTAAGGATATGGCTATGTAATGCTTAAAGATAAAGTTGTCATAATCACAGGTGCCAGCTCCGGGATTGGAATGGCTGCGGCCGAAGAGTTCGCAAGAAACGGTTGTAGGGTTGTGATAGCAGCAAGAAGAGCAGACAAATTGATTGAGGTTGAAAATAGCCTAAAAAAAATTGCATATGAAATAGCTAAATCTTGTTCCCTAAATAGAAATTCCGAAACAGACTCCTCAAACACTACCTTGGTGGTAGAGTGTGATGTAACCATTGAATCAGATTGCAAAAATCTTATTGAAAAAACCGTCGAAAAATTCGGTCGCATAGATATTCTGGTAAACAATGCCGGAATATCTATGAGGGCCCTTTTTAAAGATCTGGATCTTGCCGTAATAAGACAACTTATGGACGTAAATTTTTGGGGAACAGTATATTGTACAAAATATGCCCTACCCTACATATTAGAGAGAGAGGGCTCTGTAGTTGGAGTTATCTCAATAGCCGGGTATAAAGGGCTACCTGCCAGAACCGGCTACTCTGCATCCAAATTTGCAATCTATGGCTTTCTGGACACTCTTCGTATTGAGCATCTCAAAGACAATCTTCACGTTATGATCTTTGCACCCGGCTTTACCGCATCAAACATAAGAGAGCAGGCTCTTGTTGCAGACGGAAGCAGGCAAGGTGAAACACCAAGGGATGAGTCAAAGATGATGAGCTCTGCCGAGTGTGCCAAACATCTGGTAAAAGGGGTAGAGAAAAGAAAAGCCGAGGTAATCCTCACATTTATTGGGAAGCTACTAGTATTTCTTAATAAATTTTCTCCTCGTCTGGTAGATCGTCTGGAGTACAACTTTATGAAAAAGGAGCCGAACTCACCGCTTAAGTAGCTTCCGCTACTTATTAAAAATAGTGTCAATATTCTCTCCCAGCCTCTCCATCAAAGTTCTTCTTGCCTCAATACTGGCCCATCCTATATGTGGGGTTAGTACCATTTTATCCGGCCTCTTTAGATTCAGATATGGATGGTTGAAAGGTATCGGCTCCTTTTGGTAAACATCAACCACCGCACCTGCAATTATATCCAGGTTTAAAGCATCTGCAAGATCGCTCTCGTTAACAATTCCCCCTCTGCCCATATTTATTAGAATCGCAGTTGGTTTCATTTTACTAAGCTCTTTCATTGTAATCAAATTCACAGTTCTCTCATTGAGAGGAGAGTGAATAGAAACAATATCGCTCAAGGTAAGCAGCTTCTCCAGAGAAAGAGATGGGTAATCACTACAGTGTGCTACCCCAGATGTTGAGTAGTAGGAGACTTCGCAACCAAAACAGGTGGCAATCTGCGCAACTCTTTTACCTATGTTACCCATTCCAATAACACCAAATTTTAACCCATTAAGTTCGTGGAAAAACCTTCCTGTGTCGGTAAAGTGGCGGTTGGCAGAGTATCTGCCATCCTTTACAACTGCGTCAAAATAGATTGTGTTATTCACCAAAGTTAACAAAGAGCCAAATGTAATCTGGGCAACACTCTCTGTTGAGTAGTCCACCACATTCATAACAGGAATTCCTCTGCTTTTGGCATACTCCACATCAATATTGTTTACCCCCGTTGCAGATACACATATAAGCTTAAGATTCTTTGCAACATCAATCTCCTCTTTTCCAATATACTGTTTGTTAACAATAACAACATCTGCCTCCTTGATTCTCTCCCTTGCCTGCTGAGCATCGGAAAGAGGATATGATATAAGTGTCCCGCGATTTTTTAATGGCATCAGTTCAATATCGTCTCCCATTGTTGCAATATCCAGAAATACAATCTTCATAATATACTATTTATGAGCAATAATTTTTAATTGCCCAAAAATACAAAAATTACAGATCTATTATCTACTGGTTTAATTTAACTGCATTTTCCAAGCAAAAGCCAGATGATTATAAAAACTACAATAGTTCCTACACAGCCACCACCTAATTTATTTGCTCCATAACCTGCAATTAATCCTCTAAAAATATTATTCATAGTATATTGAATTAGTACTCTTGTTGAATCGCATTCCCAATTAGATTTCTATTATTTTTAATAGATTCTACATCAAAGTTACACTCTTTATTTGTTCTGAGGTTTAAACCATAGGTATAATTTGTTGAAAGAATTACATCTTTAAAAAATGCAACTTAATCAGAGGTTAACAGCGTAACCTATTTACATAGTTTTAATGCTTCTAGCTTCTACCATATAGAACATATTTAGTTTTATACTTTTCAAAATGACTCTATAAAATCAAGGTTGACACAGACAATTTTGGATAGTAACCAATAAAAAAAAGCGATTAAATCATATAATTTAAGCGCTTTAATTTGAATTTTTAATTTATTTATGTGCCCAGAACAAGACTCGAACTTGCACACCGTAACCGGCACTACCCCCTCAAAG
>CAYGOE010000036.1:0-19620 GCA_964351405.1 uncultured Muribaculaceae bacterium
ATACACATATTGTGATATATAGTTCTTGTCAACTCCATCCCAAACGCAAAGTCATCGGGATTATATCTTTGTATTACAGGCGATTACAAAATACTCCCAAGGATTTGGTCTGCTGCGCAGGTGTTATTACTGCTGCGCTTTAGCAAGTGAGACTTTGTATATTTAGTGATATTTGAAAATTTTTGCATTTGACTATCTGCGCTTTGCAAAAAAACCGAGAGATGAAAATGTGGTGTTTAAGCACGTGGGGAACTTTAGGACAAATCCGCGCAGCGGTAAACACATCTGCGCAGCAGACCAAATTTATTTTGAAGATATCCGGCGGCTTTGCCAGAGTTGAAGTCACAGAAGGAAAGCCAATCTTCCGCGGGCTGTTAAATACCCCCCTCCGCAGCAATAGGGCACACTCAGTCGGAAGGAGCGAACTTTTGAGCGGATGAGGATGGACGTGCCCGATGTGCGGAGGGGGGTATAAGACCGCAACGTTTAAAATATGCTTTCCTGCTGTGGGAGTCTTGGCAAACGATTGCCTAATCCAGTTTGAGGACAGCCATAAATGCGCTCTGCGGCACCTCTACGTTTCCAACTTGTCGCATACGCTTTTTGCCCTTCTTCTGTTTCTCCAGTAGTTTGCGTTTACGCGATATATCTCCTCCGTAGCATTTGGCCGTTACATCTTTACGAACAGCTTTAACGGTTTCACGGGCAATAATCTTGGCGCCTATGGCGGCCTGAATTGCTATGTCAAATTGCTGTCGTGGGATAAGCTCTTTTAGTTTTTCGCACATTTTGCGCCCAAAATCGTAGGCGTGGTCGCGGTGGATAAGGCAGGAGAGGGCGTCAACCGGCTCTGCGTTGAGGAGTATGTCCAGTTTTACAAGGACAGCCTCTTTATAGCCGATAACGTGGTAGTCGAAAGAGGCGTAACCACGGGATACCGATTTAAGTTTATCGTAAAAGTCAAACACTATCTCTGCCAGAGGCATATCGAAGTTGAGCTCTACCCTTTCACGGGTAAGGAAGTTCTGGCTGATAAGTGTCCCCCTTTTATCAAGGCAGAGTTTCATTATCACCCCAAAGAAATCTGCTCTGGAGATTATCTGCGCGCGAATATAGGGCTCCTCTATATAGTCTATTAGGGTTGGTGCCGGCAAGCCCGAAGGGTTGTGCACATCCAGAATATCTTTTTGTGTGGTGTATACCTTATATGATACGTTGGGAACTGTGGTAATCACGTCCATATCAAACTCCCTGTAGAGACGCTCCTGAACAATCTCCATATGCAACAGTCCAAGGAATCCGCAGCGAAATCCAAAACCGAGCGCAAGTGAGGACTCAGGCTCAAAAACCAGAGAGGCGTCGTTCAGCTGAAGTTTCTCCAGCGAATTGCGCAGATCTTCATACTCATCTGCCTCTACCGGATATAGTCCTGCAAAAACCATAGGTTTAACCTCTTCAAACCCGGCAATTGAGTCACTGCACGGTCTCTCTCTGTGTGTTATGGTGTCTCCCACCTTAACCTCACTAGCTGTCTTTATCCCGGAGATTATATACCCTACATCTCCTGTCCCAACCTCACCGGTAGGTATCATTTTAAGGCGAAGCTTCCCTACCTCATCTGCCTCATACTCTTTACCGGTATGGACAAATTTAACCTTATCTCCCTTCCTGATGATTCCGTTCTCTACCTTGAAGTATGCTATAATCCCGCGGAACGAGTTGAAGACAGAGTCAAAAATAAGTGCCTGTAGTGGGGCATCCTCTTTACCCTGGGGAGGTGGTACCTTCTCTACTATCGCTTCAAGAATCGCATCAATTCCAACTCCTGTTTTTGCACTTGCCAAAAGAATCTCTTCGTCTTTGCAACCGATCAGTTCAATAATTTGATCTTTAACCGACTCTATCATAGCTGCATCCATATCAATCTTGTTGAGAACCGGAATAATCTCCAGGTCGTGATTGATTGCCAAATAAAGGTTAGAGATTGTCTGCGCCTGTATTCCCTGGGTGGCGTCAACAACCAGCAGGGCCCCTTCACAGGAGGCAATTGCACGGGAGACCTCATAAGAGAAGTCTACGTGGCCGGGAGTATCTATGAGATTAAGAACATACTGTACCCCTTTGTACTCATAGTCCATCTGAATGGCGTGGCTCTTTATGGTGATCCCCTTCTCTCTCTCCAGATCCATCGAATCCAGTACCTGGTTATCCATATCTCGCGGCGTAATGGTATTTGTAGCCTCCAGAAGCCTGTCTGCGAGGGTACTCTTACCGTGATCTATATGGGCAATAATACAAAAGTTCCTAATTTGCTTCATTTTACAATTTAAGCGACGTTAATAGCTGCAAAGATAAAAATAATTCCAAAATTATCAGTTTGATACTATCTTTGCGCTAATAGTAACAACTCTTTAAAATCATTATGGCAGAAATTGCAAAATTACAGGAGATCGCATCTCAGGTAAGAAGAGATATTATCCGAATGGTAAATATGGCCGGTTCGGGACACCCCGGCGGCTCTCTGGGCAGTGCAGATATTCTCACTGCACTATTTTTTAGTGAGATGAATCACAATCCTGCAAAATGGAACAGAGACGGCAAGGGGGCAGATATGTTTTTCCTTTCGGCAGGGCATCTCTCTCCTCTCTTTTACAGCGTACTCTCCCGTTGTGGGTATTTCCCCACAGAGGAGCTAAAGACATTCCGCAAACTCGGCTCACGCCTGCAGGGTCACCCCTCGGTAGAGAGAGGGCTTCCGGGTGTACACATTGCCTCCGGGTCACTCGGCCAGGGGCTCTCAGTCTCGTGTGGTGCAGCTCTTGCAAAGAGGGCAGCAGGAGAGAAGAATGCGGTCTATGTTCTAATAGGTGACGGAGAGAGCGAAGAGGGGCAGATTTGGGAAGCTGCGCTATTTGCTGCCCATCACAAACTGGATAGATTAATTGCAATCACAGACTGGAATGGTCAACAGATAGATGGTCCGGTGAGCACAATATTAAACCTTGGAGATCTCGAGGCAAAATGGAGCTCTTTCGGATGGAGCTGCAGAGTTGTAAACGGCAACAGTATGGAGGAGGTTGTAGAGGCTCTGCGTTGGGCCAAGATCACCGCCGGTGACGGTAAACCTAAGATGCTACTTATGAAGACAGATATGGGCAGAGGTGTAGACTTTATGCAGGGAACGCATCATTGGCACGGTAAGGCCCCAAATGGTGAGCAGACAGCAAATGCACTTAGTCAACTAAAGGAGACTCTTGGAGATTTTTAATTGATTAATACTGAGTTACGATGAAAATAACAGAAAAATATATAAATACCGGCAATAAAGATACCAG
This sequence comes from uncultured Muribaculaceae bacterium, assembly GCA_964351405.1. Taxonomy (GTDB): domain Bacteria; phylum Bacteroidota; class Bacteroidia; order Bacteroidales; family UBA932; genus Bact-08. The sequence continues at coordinate 3,336 of CAYGOE010000036.1, forward strand.
GTCGGGTTTTGGAGCAGGGCTTATTGAAGTTGGACGTGAAAACAGCGAAGTGATGGCACTCTGTGCAGATCTTACAGGTTCACTTAAGATGGAGGCATTTGCTGCTGAGTTTCCGGAGAGATTTATTCAGTGTGGAATTGCAGAGGCAAATATGATAGGTACCTCTGCAGGGCTTGCGCTCTCCGGGAAGATTCCATATGCGGGAACTTTTGCAGGATTTGCCACGGGCAGAGTTTACGACCAAGTGCGCCAGAGTGTTGCCTACTCTGAGACAAATGTAAAGATATGTGCATCTCACGCAGGGATAACTCTTGGCGAAGATGGTGCCACACACCAGATTATGGAGGATATCGGGCTGATGAGAATGCTCCCCAACCTTGTGGTTATCAACCCGTGCGACTATAACCAGACAAAAGCGGCAACAGTAGAGATAGCAAAGCATCACGGACCGGTCTATCTTAGATTCGGCCGCCCGTCGGTTCCCAACTTCACCCCTGCAGATGCAAAATTCGAGATTGGAAAAGCAATAACCCTGACACAGGGTAGTGATGTAACTATTTTTGCAACAGGCCACCTGGTTTGGGAGGCTATAGTTGCAGCCGGTATGCTTGAAGAAGAGGGCATCAGTGTAGAGCTGATAAACATCCATACGATTAAACCTTTGGACAAGAAAACAGTCTTAGAATCGGCGGCAAAGACCGGAGCTGTTGTTACTGCAGAGGAGCACCTTATTGCAGGAGGGATGGGTGAGTTGATCGCCGCATTCCTTGCAACAGAGTTTCCAACCCCAACAGAGTTTGTTGCAGTTGATGATATTTTTGGACAGAGCGGAGAGCCGGCAGAGTTGCTAGAGGAGTACAAATTATCTTCAATTGACATTGCAGATGCAGTTAAAAGAGTTATTGCAAAGAAAAGAACACTTTTGAAGTAATTGGTAATTAATTTATTATGGACGATAATGAACTCTTGGCGTTATTTAGAGAACAGGGGAGGGAGAATTACGCCTTTAATCTTATCGTAGAGAAGTATAGTGAGAGATTATACTGGCATATCCGTAAACTTACCGGGTCTCACGAAGACGCCAATGACATACTTCAGAATTCTCTTGTAAAAGCCTGGGGAGCGCTACCTCAGTTTCGGGAAGAGTCCCGGCTATACACCTGGATGTACCGGATTGCAACAAATGAGGCCCTCACTTTTTTAAAAAGATCTAAACTTCGTGCTTTTTTTTCACTGAGCGACTACTCCAAACAGGTGGAGAATCAGGTTGAGGCAGATCCCTTCTTTAACGGAGATGAGGCACAACGGATATTTAGGAAAGCGATAATGAAACTGCCGGACAAACAAAGAGTTGTCTTTACGATGCGTTACTACGAAGAGATGAAGTATGAAGAGATCTCCGAAATTTTGGGAACATCTGTAGGTGCACTTAAAGCATCATATCACCACGCTTATCAAAAAATTCAGGATATATTAAGAGATACTGTTTAATCCTTTTGTTAATTTTATAGTCAAAGAGGTATGAAAAAGAAATTTGATATTGACAACCCTAAACTGAGAGAGAATCCGTTCACAATTCCGGATGGCTACTTTCTTGAGGTGAGGAGCTCTCTCTCTGAGAGAATATCTTCCGTAAATAAGGAGAGTCATACGGGAGTATGGAGCATTGCTAAGCCACAGTTAACTCTTGTCTCTTCTTTTGTTATAATATTTTTTATCGTTTACGGCGCTTTCTCACTATTTTCTCCTTCTGATAATAGTCCGGAGGTGACAATACTAAGCTCCAATTCACACTACTTAGATGAGGGCTTCCTCAAAACTTCATTTGTAGACTTTTTTGATTTTGAAGGAGACACTGTTATTTCTGCGGAACATAAGATTGATTCAGTTGAACTTATTACCTATATTAGCGAAAACATAGATATTATAACCCTGGCATCACTTGAATAGATTTGCCGGTTATTTTGAAAAAAAACATAAGAAGTTATGAAAAAGTTATTTATACTATTAATTACTCTATCTTTTGCTTTTTCGGGTTTTGCTCAAAATGAGCCCCCAAGAAAGCAAAAGAGCCATATGTATCAGCAGATACAGAGTGCTAAAATTGCATTCTTTACTACGGAAATTCAGCTCACCCCAAAGGAGGCAGAGGAGTTCTGGCCACTTTATAATGAGTATTGGAGGGAGCGTGAGATGCTTTTGAGAAGAACACAGGAGTCGTTGAGGGTAATTACTGCCTATGTAAAGGATGGCTCTCCAAAAACAGAACCTGACCTTGTGAAGCTGATGGGAGTATACATCTCAAACCTTACAGAGGAGGGTTTTATTCATAAAACCTATTTTGAAAAATTCTATAAAATACTTCCGGTAGAAAAGGTTGCAAGACTCTATATCGCCGAAGAGCAGTTTAGGATGAAGATGATACGTCAATTTAGAAGCGGCAGCTCTCCGGCTGTTCCCCTCAACAAATAAGATACAGGGCAAAGGGGATGCTGCTTTATGCAGGATTCTCTGTTTTAAACAATTTTAAATAGTAGTTCTCTACGAGAGAGCAATAGGCGTGAGAGTAGAATTCTCCGCCTTTTTCTTGTATTATAAGCTCCTGCTCAACTGTTTCGCAGCTCCTATTGGCAAACTCCAGTAGAAGTCTCTTCTCTTTTTTGTGAGCCAATGTTTTTACTCTGCAAACTCTTGCCAGGTTAAGTGACATCTGCTTTGCGAGTGAAATGAATTGCACTCCCTCTTTCACAGGTAGCACAAGTGCCAATACTCCATCATCTTCAAGAAAAAGATGTGCCGCTTTTACTATATCTTGCAAAGGGAGCACATCATTATGCCTTGCGGCGCTCCTCCTTGTAGAGGGAGCTTTTAGTGATTGTGTAAAGTAGGGGGGGTTGGAGAGAATCAGTGAAAATCTCTCAGGCCCGGATGGCTGCTCCAACTCCATAAAACAGTGAAGAGATATGTTTTTTGAGACAAGATTATTGTTCCAGGGAGATTCCGAGAAGTTCTGGGCAGCCTCCTCTGCAGAGTTTTTATCAATCTCAATTGCTGTTATCTTAAATGGGGGGCCACTCTCCAGACGTTGTGCAAGAATTAGTGATATTACACCGGTGCCGGTTCCTATATCAAGTATGCGTATAGGTTTCTCTATCAAACGGGAGCTTTGGAAGGCAGTTAATTTATTAAGAGTAACCCAGGCTGCAAGTAAAACTCCGTCTGTGTTGACCTTCATTGCAGATTTACTCTGCCTGACGGAAAATCTTTTAAAGCAAAAACTCTCCATCTTTCATCTCCAAAGTCCTGTCGCTCATCCTGGCAAGCTCTCTGTCGTGGGTAACGATAATGATGGTCACCCCAAAGCGGTCTCTAAGGTCAAAGAATAGTTTATGAATCTCGTTCTTTGTGTTGGTGTCCAGGTTCCCCGAAGGCTCATCTGCAAAGATGACTGCCGGATTGTTTATTAGAGCTCTTGCGATTGCAACTCTCTGCTGCTCACCTCCGCTAAGCTGAGATGGTTTATGGGTAAGGCGATCTTTAAGACCCAAAAAGGTGAGCAACTCTGTGGCTCTCTCTTTCGCCTGTGACATACTTGCATTTGCTATTAGAGCAGGAATCGCTACATTCTCCACAGCAGTGAACTCCGGGAGAAGGTGATGGAACTGAAAAACAAACCCGATTCTCTTATTGCGAAACTCAGCCAGAGCGTTGGATTTTAACTCAAATACATCTACACCGTCTATGTAAACCTTGCCGGAATCCGGGTTGGAGAGGGTACCAAGAATTTGGAGCAAGCTGGACTTACCTGCCCCGCTTGCTCCAACTATACTTAGTACTTCGGAATTCTTGGCTTCAAAATCTATCCCCTTAAGAACAATAAGGTTCCCAAAAGATTTTTTTATATTTTGAGCCTTTATCATAAAGTTGTTACTCATCCTTCTCGTTTGCCTCGTACTCTTTGAGCAGTTTTTCCTGAACATCCGCAGGAACCTGTTGGTAATCTGCATAGTTCATTGTGAATGTTGCTCTTCCCGAGGTTAGTGAACTCAAGGTGGTTGAGTATTTATGCATCTCTGCCAGAGGAACTCTTGCTTTAATAATCTCAAACCCTTTGTCACTGCTCATCCCCTCAATCATTGCCCTACGGTTTTGAAGATCACTCATAACATCACCCATACATTCACTTGGAACAAGTACCTCTACATTGTAAATAGGCTCCATAATCTTTGGACCCGCCTTTTTAAAGGCCTCTTTGAATGCATTACGACCTGCAAGTTTGAATGATATCTCATTTGAGTCAACCGGGTGCATCTTTCCGTCGTATACAAAGACACGAATATCACGGGCGTAAGATCCTGTAAGAGGTCCCTCCTCCATCTTCTCCATAACTCCTTTTAGAATTGCAGGCATAAAACGGGCATCAATTGCACCACCAACGATACAGTTGTAGTACTCCAGCTTACCGCCCCAATCCATAGTAAACTCCTCTTTACCCTTTAGGTTAAGAACAAGCTCCTTACCATCTATTTTAAACCTGTTACCTGCAGGAACCCCCTCAAGAACCGGTTCTATAAGAAGATGAACCTCGCCAAATTGGCCGGCACCACCAGACTGTTTTCTGTGACGATAATCTGCTGTTGCTACTTTGGTTATGGTCTCTCTGTATGGAATCTTTGGAGAGAATAGGTCTATCTCTATCTTATGTGTGTTATTGAGGTGCCACTTTAGAATATTTATGTGATGTTCTCCCTGTCCGCTGAGGATTGTCTGCTTTAACTCTTTTGAGTACTCAACTCGGATTGTAGGATCTTCTGAATGTGCTTTGTTTAAAAGTTCTCCCAGCTTCTCCTCATCTTTTTCAACCTTTGCCTTGATGGCTGTTCTGAATTTTGAAGGTGGAAACACAATTGGTTCAAAAGCCCACTCTTTGGGGCCTGCATTGAGAGTTTGGTTGGTCTTAACAGACTTGAGTTTAACACTGCAGCCAATATCGCCTGCAACAATCTCTGTAAGCTTCTCTCTTTTCTTGCCGGCAACCGCAAATATTGTTGAAATCCTCTCCTTGGTGCCGGTTTCGTGGTTAACCACATCCATAGCCTCGGTTAGTTTTCCCGACATAACCCTAAAGTATGAAACCTCACCAATGTGTGGTTCAATTGCTGTTTTATATATAAACAGAGAGGTCTGTCCGTTAACGCTGCAAGGTACAGTCTCTCCATTTTTAAGTTTCTGGTCGTATTTGTCCGGGTTAGGTCCAACGTTGATGATAAACTCCATAAGCCTTTTTACACCGATATCTTTTTTTGCAGAGAGGCAGAAAAGAGGCATTATTTCGCACTGAGAAAGCCCAATTGAGAGCCCTTTTCTAATCTCCTCCTCTGTAAGAACTCCTTTGTCAAAGAATGTCTCCATCAAAGCTTCGTCATTCTCTGCAGCAAGCTCTGCAAGAATCTGGTGATACTCATCTGCCTGATCTTTTAAATTCGCAGGAATCTCGTGCTCCTCTCTGGTTCCGTTCTCATCTTTGAAGAGGTACATCTTCATTTTGAGGACATCAATAAATGAGTTGAAGGCCGGCCCAACCTCAACAGGAAACTGTATAACTACAACCTTTTTCCCAAATGTCTGTTTTACTGACTCTAAAGTACCCTCCCAGTTTGCCTTCTCGTGGTCTAACTGATTAACTCCTAAGATAAGCGGTTTTGAGTGTTTCTCTGCATAACGCGAAAGAATCTCTGTCCCAACTTCAACACCTTGCTGTGCATTTATAATCATAACACCTGCATCTGCTACCTTGAAGGCAGAAATCACTCCTCCTACAAAATCATCCGAGCCGGGAGTATCGATTATATTCAGCTTATTATCCATAAACTCCGTATAAAGGAGCGAAGGATATATTGACCTTTGGTAGATCTGCTCAATTTCGGTGTTGTCACTAACTGTTGTTTTTGCCTCAACCGATCCTCTGCGATCAATCACTTTACCTTCAAACAACATAGTTTCCGCAAGGGTAGTTTTACCAGACTTCGTATTTCCTATCAGAACTACGTTGCGGATGTTTTGAGTGGGATAGACTTTCATATTTATTCCGTGTTACATATTAGTTAGTACATTTAAAAAATAGAATCTCAAATTTAGAAAAAATAATTCATTCAGCAATGCTGTTCCCTGTACATAGAGATTATCCCGCTTGCAGTGAGGGCGAACTCACCAAGGGTGAGAGCGTCAAGCTCCTCTAACGAGCATCCGCAGAGCGAGGCAAGTCTCTCTGCAGAGAAATTTTCATCCAAATAGAGCTGCTGCTCTTCCATAGCATTGTAAAAAAATAAGAAAATCTTTTTTGAGGCGTCTAAAGTGTTGGATTGTTTCATAACTTTTTTTGCAAAAGTATACCCTTAGGCATCATAAATACAACTCCGGGTTGCTAATTTATCTGATCCTGTTCAAAATATATCTGATTTTAAAAATAATTGCCAATAACACCAATCTCTCCTTGTTTTTAACACAAGTTTTGGTTGTTATTCAGGTGTGGCATTATAAAATTATATTTGTTGAGTATGAATTGCGACCTCATAAGAGATAGAATAAAGAGGGAGAGAAGAGCCCTTGGTTACACTCAGGAGTATCTGGCAGGATCTCTGGGTATATCTGCCAATTCATACCGAGAAATCGAGAACGGCACAACAGTTCTTATCAATCCCCGTCTGGAGGAGATTGCCTCAATTTTAAAGATTCCACTGGAGTCACTTCTGTTTGGAGTGATGTCGGGTGAGGAGTATCTTAGAAAGATTGAGCAGATTGAACTTGAATACAACGAAAAGATTTTATCTCTTAAAACTTCATACAAAATTCTACTGGCAGAAAAAGAGGGTGAGATCAATATCCTAAAAGCAAATCTCAAGACTAAAGAGAGCATAATCGGGGTTCTCAAAGAGCGGCATCCGGACTATTAAGAGCAGTTTTTATGTAAATTGCGTTAAATTATCTCACAATGGTTGCCACTCTTTTACAATATCTGGATGAGACAAAAGTTGAGGCCGGATGCGATGAGGCGGGCAGAGGATGCCTTGCCGGTCCTGTCTTTGCAGCTGCAGTTATACTGCCAAAAGATTTTTACCATCCTCTTCTAAATGACTCCAAGAAGATGAGTGAAAAGAGCCGCGAATTATTAAGACCGATTATTGAGAGAGAGGCCATTGCGTTTGCTGTTGCAACAGCAGCCCCAAAAGAGATAGATTGCCTCAATATCCTCAAAGCCTCTATTCTTACAATGCAGAGAGCGCTTGATAAACTCAAGGTCTCACCGGAACATATTCTTGTGGACGGCAACAGATTTATAAGTTACAACAACATCCCGCACAGCTGTATAATCGGAGGCGACGGAAAATATGCCTCTATCGCTGCGGCATCTGTATTGGCAAAGAGTTACAGAGATGAGTATATGAGGGTTCTGGCAAAGGAGTATCCCCAATATGGCTGGGAAAAAAATATGGCCTACCCTACTAAAAAGCACAAGGAGGCCATTGAAAAATACGGAGTTACAATTCACCACAGGTTGAGCTACAATCTTTTCTAAAGGTTACGAGCTACTTAGATTCAACAGCAAACTTGCCGGCGGCAAAGATTGAGCAGGCTGTAAAAAGCAGGGTGATTGCAATCTCGGGTGTAAACTTACTGATATCTGTAAATATCTCCCCAAAGGTGGCAAGTCCCTTGATTAGCTCTGAGTATCCTCCCAAAAGAACAAAGAGAATAACACCGGAGAGTGCAAACAGCAGTGTTACTATTTTGCTCTTGTCTCTCTCCTGTTTTGGTTCCGGCAGACAATCCAGGGTTGCAAAGAGTCTTTGAGAGAATCCCTCGTCTGTGATGCTCTGTTTGTGGTCATCAAAAAACCTCTTTATATTATCATCTTTCATAACCTATACTTTTTAAATGTTGCGATATGTTTGTCTTTGCCCTTGAGAGGTGTGATTTTATTGTATTCTCCTTTATTGCAGTTATCTCCGAGATGTCTTTAATACTTTTATCCTCCATATAGAAGAGCAAGATACAACTTCTTTCGTTTTCATTCAACTTTGAGAGTGCCATATAGAGCTCCTGATTCTTGTATTTTGAGTCTGTACTCTCATTTGCAAAATGCTTTGTGTCGCTCAGCTCAATTGTGCTGTATCTTGAAGAGGCTCTCTTGTTGTCACAAAAACAGTTGTATGCAATTCTAAAGAGCCACGTTGAGAATTTTGACTTTCCGCTGAACGAGTTTAAGTTTAAATATGCCTTGATAAATGCCTCCTGTGCTATATCGTCACTCAGAGATGAGTCTCCGGAGCAGAGGTTAATCAGGAACCTTCTTAACGGCTCCTGATTTACTTTTACCTGTTGTTCAAACTCGGCTCTTGTCATCCGGGATATTACTTAAGCTTCTACTGCTTTGTTATTTCTTTGACTCTCCTTTGTTTTTGTTGATAAGATACCCTGCCAGCTGACCTAACCCAATGAATAATGGTATTAATCCAAAGGCGGCAAATTTTACTTGGTGGTCAAAGAAGAGGAATAGTGAAATAAAGAGCCCAATCCCTACTCCGATCAATACCAGAGAAGATGTTAGAGGATCTCTCTTTTTATCCGGGATACTGTTTTTCATAAACTCCGGAGAGAGATCAACGCCATTTTCGATAGCCTTCATTATCACAGCGTTTCTTGATTTTTCTGATTTCATTTTGGTAATAAAGATGATGAGAATTATTCCTACAACCATTAAAAATGGGCTTATTATTCCAAAAATTGGTACTAAAGTATTTTCCATTTTCTCAAAATTTTAATTGGTTTTGTCTGTTAGACTGAAGTTACTTAAGAAAAGTTGCAGCAAGTTGTGAAATTTTTTCTACGTAGCTCTTTGCATTGGCAATTGCCCTCTCTTTAGATGGTTCAAATTGCGATACTGAGAAGAGCCGCTCTACCCCAATTCTCTCTAATTCTCTGCTTGTAAGCAGATTATCTCCACATATTATCCACAGTCTTTTTCTATGCTTTAAACAGATCTCCACCACACCATCTAAAAGTTTTCCAGAGATACTCTGACCATCTACACGGCCCTCGCCGGTAATCACAAGGTCTGCTTCATCAACTCTATCCTCAATCTTCATAAAATCAAAAAGGACTCTCCATCCGCTCATAAGAGTCGCATTCAGGAATGCGTTTAGTGCAAAACCCATCCCCCCTGCCGCACCTGCTCCGGAGTTATCTGAGTGGTCGTATCCCAGATATCTTGCAGATATCCTCGCAAAGTTTTGAACACCCTCTTCTAGTATAACAACATCCTCGGGTTTTGCCCCCTTTTGTGGCCCATAGACTCTACTCGCTCCGTAAATCCCTGTAAGTGGGTTATTAACATCACAGGCCACCTCAATTTTGAGATTGCGTATATATGGCGCAACCGATGAGTCATCTATGCCAGCAACATTTAAAAGATCTCCTCCTGTCATATAGTGCCCACTCTTTGCAGGATTCCCATCTTTGTCAATAAAAACATAGCCAAGAGCCTCAAGCATCCCGGCCCCTGCATCATTTGTAGAGCTTCCACCTATGCCCATTAAGATTTTGGAGTAACCCAGTTTAGCAACCGCATTAATTACCATACCCAAACCATAGCTGCTGGTTTTAAGCGGATCTCTCTCCTGTTTAGATAAAAAATTAAGTCCGGTAGATTTTGCCATCTCACATAGCACCTTGTTGCCTGTCCGGAGAACCGGAACCTCTATTTTGCGACCCAGTGGATCTACGGCAGAGACAAAGAACTTCTCATCTCCCAAATGCTCAACTGCCTCAATAGTCCCCTCCCCGCCATCTGCAAGTGGTATCTGCTCTATTTCGATTTCGGGCAGATGCATTCTCAACCCGGCCGAGATTGCAGCAGAGGCTTCACGGGCAGTAAGACTGCCTTTGAACTTATCAACTATTATGAGAACTTTTGTTGGCATAATTATTTATCTTTGTCTTTACCAAAAACAAACCAAGTAAAAATAGTAATAAAAAATGAAAAAAACAGGCCTGCTAATTTTAATTGCCATCCTCCTCTCTTTGAGCCCGATGAGAGCCGACGAAGGAATGTGGCTGCTTCCACTGATTGAGAAGCTCAATATGAAGAAGATGTCCGAACTGGGACTTAAACTTACTGCAAAAGATATCTATGATATTAACAACACAAGCCTAAAGGATGCAATAGTCCATTTTGGTGGTGGTTGTACCGGTGAGATTATCTCCGGCGAGGGGTTGGTTCTTACAAACCATCACTGCGGATACGGTAATATTCAAAGGCTTAGTAGTGTTGAGAATGACTATCTTAGAGATGGGTTCTGGGCAATGAGTCGCGCTCAGGAGCTACCTGCTCAGGGTCTCTCTGTAACTTTCCTGGAGAGTTTTACCGAAGTGACAAAAGAGCTTGAGAAAGCAGCAAAAAATGCAAAGACAGATAGTGAGAGACAAAAGGCAATAAAAGATGTTACCGATGAGCTTATAAAAAAAGCGGTAGGAGATAATAAATATCTTACAGCCAAAGTAGCCTCTATGTATGGCGGAAACGCGCATTATCTTATTGTTTCTAAGGTTTTTAACGATGTCCGTTTAGTTGGAGCTCCCCCTTCATCTATTGGTAAATTTGGTGCAGATACAGACAACTGGATGTGGCCAAGACACACAGGAGACTTCTCTATCTTCCGCGTATATGCAGATAAAGACAATAATCCTGCTGCCTACTCAGCAGATAACAAACCATATATCCCTAAGAAGCATCTGACCATCTCTCTTAAAGGTGTTGAACAGAACGATTTCGCAATGATTCTGGGCTATCCGGGAAGAACCAGTCGTTTTATGACCAGCTCTGAGGTCAAGGAGACAAGTGAAATCATCAATGCAATTACCATCTACGCCAGAGGGATTCGTCAGGATGTGCTTATGGAGGATATGATTGCAGATCCTAAAATTCGTCTACAGTACTCAAGCAAATATGCAAGCTCTTCCAACTTCTGGAAAAAAGCAATTGGTATGAACGAAACCTTTGCCAAGCTTAATGTGCAGGAGCGACGCGCTCAAGAAGAGAGAGCCTTCACAGAGTGGGTTAATAAAGATAAAAAGCGTATAGAAAAATATGGAATGGCTCTGGAATATATAAACACCTCGGTTGCGCAGAGAGCAGAGCTAGTCTATCTCTCCAGATATATTCAGGAGACCCTTATGAATATTGAGGTTACTGCTGTTGCAAATCATTATGCCCCGGTTGCTAACGCTCTTGCAAAAGGAGATAAAGATGAGGCGATGAAGGCTGCAAAAGGGTTGGAGGGTCGTATTAATGCCTTCTTTGTTAACTACTCGGAGCCAACAGACCGCAAGGTTGCCAAGGCTTTAATCAAAGTTTACAGAGATAAGGTAAAGGCAGCCGAATGGCCATCATTCTTTGCTGATATCGATTCAAAATTCGGTGGAGATGTAGATGCTTTTGTAGATGATATGTTCAACAGAACAATCTTCTCTTCTAAGGTGAAAATTGACAAAGCACTCGCTGCCACTCCGGAGGTAATTCTTTCTGACCCTGCATTAGCAGTTGGAAAAAGCATTTTTAGCCTGATGCCTAAATTCCAGGCTGCCATTGGTGCTGCAAATGCTAACTATTCTAAAGGTCAGAAGGCATATATCGCAGGTCAACTTGAGATGAAAAAGGGTATTGCAATGTACCCGGATGCAAACTCAACAATGCGTTTGACTTACGGACAAGTTCTTAGCTACTCTCCAAAAGATGCTGTTCTTTATGAACACGTTACAACACTCACAGGGGTAATGGAGAAAGAGGATCCCAACAACTGGGAGTTTGTGGTTCCGGAAAAGCTCAAGCAGCTTTACAAAGCAAAGGATTATGGTCAGTATGCAATGGCTAACGGAGAGCTTCCTGTTGCTTTTATAACCAATAACGACATCACCGGTGGTAACTCAGGAAGTCCTGTTCTGAATGCAAAAGGAGAACTTATCGGCTGTGCATTTGACGGAAACTGGGAAGCAATGAGTGGAGACATCATCTTTGAACCAACACTCCAGAGAAGTATAAATGTAGATATCCGCTATGTCCTTTTCATCATTGATAAATTCGCCGGTGCAAAACATCTCATTGATGAGATGACAATCGTAAAATAAGATTTGTCAATTAATCAACCAGAGTTTATGAGATAGTAAGATTCATAAGAGGCGGCCCTGTGGCGGCCTCTTTTTGTAAAATATTTTATTTAAAATCCTATCAGGGAAACCTTTTTTCGGGTTCATTGTTAATATGTAAAATTCTTTTTATGGATATAAAATTGGTAGAAGAGGCTCTTAGAGGAGTGCTGCACCCGGTTAAAGAGCTAGATATAGTGACGCTGGAGATGGTTGAGGATATAAAGATTGAGGATGGCAAGGTGCGGTTTAAGCTGGTCTTCCCCTCTCCGGACGCACTCTCCTCTTCAATCAAAAAGAGTTGCGAGGAGGCTCTCAGAAGGGCATTCCCTGCAGAGGAGTTTAAGATCTCCATTATGGAGCTGGTGAGAGAGCGTAAGATTCAAAAACGTCAAACGGAGGCTCTGGGACAGGAGTCGCTGGAGAATGTACGTCATATCGTTGCCATTGCTAGCGGAAAAGGTGGCGTCGGGAAGTCTACCGTTGCCGTTAATCTTGCAATTGCGCTTGCCAGGGCGGGTTATCGAGTAGGGCTGTCCGATGCAGATGTTTACGGCCCCTCTGTTCCCAAGATGACAGGTACAGAGTTTGAGAATCCTCAGGTAAATGACTCAACCGGAAAAGAGATGATTATTCCTATTGAAAAATATGGGGTAAAGTGGATGTCCATCGGCTATTTTTCAAAACCGGACCAACCGCTTATCTGGAGAGGTCCAATGGCAAGCAACGCCTTAAAGCAGATGATTCTTCAGGTTCAATGGGGTGAACTTGACTTTCTGCTGATAGACCTCCCTCCGGGAACCGGTGATATTCATATTTCTCTGGTTCAGGATATTCCTCTTTCCGGTGCAATTGTTGTAAGTACCCCTCAACCGGTTGCGCTTGCAGATGTGGAGAAGGGGATAAATATGTTCCGATCAAAAAATATTGACAAGCCGATTCTGGGGCTTGTTGAGAATATGTCGTGGTTTACACCCGAAGAGCTTCCCAACAACAGATACTATATTTTTGGCAAGGATGGTTGCGCGGTGATGGCAAAGAAATTTAATGTCCCGCTACTAGGCCAGATTCCCCTTATACAGAGTATCCGCGAGAGCGGAGATGCCGGGGAGCCTATTGCAATTATGGATCGTGAAGATGGAAAAAGTTTTGGCAACCTAGCCGAAAACCTTATCGCAATTCTTGAATAACAACAGATTACCCTATTGCCGGAGAGGTTATTGATTATAGCTTTTTCGGCGGGGTATTTTGATTTTCCTGATCTGCTAACTCTTTATATTTCTTTAGTCTAATACTCCAGCGTTCTCGTGCGAACTGCTGCATATCTGCATTAACGTCACGGTCATCCATAATTTCGAGACCAAGAATGGTCTCGATTACATCTTCCAGGGTAACCACCCCCTCTAGACCGCCATACTCATCTACTACAATTGCAATATGTGACTTTTGAGAGAGAAGCTTCTCCCACAGAACAGTGATTGGCTGCACATTGGGTACAACAGTTATTGGTTTCTTGATTGAAGCCAGTGTAATCCCGAAGTTGTCGTTTGCAAGATTTTCTGTGACATCCTGTCTGTAGACAAACCCGGTGATATCCTCCTTGCTCTGACCGGAGTAGACAGGAATACGGGAAAAGCACCTGTAGCTTTTAACTTTATAGAATTCATCTATGGTCATATCTTCCGGAGCTGTCTCAACAACAACCCGAGGTGTCATCACATCCTCCACCTTAATATTACGAAGCCTTATAAGATTCTGGATAATTCTGCTCTCCGAGATTCCAATAACTCCCTCCTGCTCTCCGATATTAACTATTGCAGAAAACTCCTCCCTGCTCACAGTGGGTTCTCCGCTGCTGCCTCCGGAAATTATCTTAGTAAACATCTCCGAGATAACAACCAGAGGATAGGTTATATATACCATTGCATTGATGATTCTGCCCGAAGCCATAGCAATGGATTTCCAGTAGTAGGAACCAATAGTTTTTGGCAATATCTCAGAAAAGACAAGTATAAGAAGCGTCAGTATTGCCGATATAGCTGCAAAATAGGCATCCCCGAAAATAATTGTCGCCTGTGCTCCCACACCTGCTGCACCAACGGTATGAGCCATTGTGTTTAACGAGAGAATTGCAGATAGTGGCCTGTCTATGTTTTGCTTAAGCTTGCGAAAAATTGAGGCAGATTTTGCACCCTCGCTCTCCTTCATTGAGATGAATGACATTGGAGTTGTGAGCAGTACCGCCTCCATCACCGAACAGAGGAAAGAGACAGACAGAGCAGACAGTAGATAGAAGATGAGCAGTCCCATATTATTAATTCAGATTATTATCTCTTTACTGTACTCTTTAAAAAGAGCTCTTCCATTTGTGATTCATCAATTTTTGAAGGAGCATCGAGCATCACATCCCGGCCGGAGTTGTTTTTGGGGAAAGCGATATAGTCGCGGATGGTCTCCTGACCTCCAAAGAGCGCGCAGAAACGGTCAAACCCAAAGGCAATTCCACCGTGAGGCGGTGCGCCAAATTTAAAAGCGTTTATGATAAATCCAAATTTATAGTCTGCCTCATCGGACGAGAAACCAAGCACCTCAAACATCCTCTTTTGTACGGCAGAGTCGTGAATCCTTATAGAGCCTCCGCCAATCTCGGTTCCGTTTAAAACAAAGTCGTATGCGTTGGCTGCAACATCTGCAATATCCTCTCTGTTATCGCTGTAGAACTTATCCATATCCTCAGGTTTTGGTGAGGTAAATGGGTGGTGCATTGCGTAGAAACGCTCGCTCTCTTCATCCCACTCCAACAGTGGGAAGTCATACACCCATAGTGGAGCATAGTGGTCACTTTTGCGAAGACCAAGTCGGTTGCCCATCTCAATACGCAGCGTTCCTAAGGCCTCCTGAGTTCTCTTCTTCTCCCCGGCCAAAATCAAAATGAGGTCTCCCACCTTTGCCTCCACTCTGTCTGCAATTGCAGATAGATCTTGCGGTGTGTAGAATTTATCTGCAGATGATTTGATTCCATCTTCGGCAACTCTTATATATACAAGTCCTTTGGCGCCTATCTGCGGACGCTTAACCCATTCGGTAAGCTCGTCCAGCTGTTTGCGGGTATAGGATGCTGCCCCTTCGACACATATTGCACCAACATATTGGGCTGAGTCAAAAACAGGGAAACTCTTTCCGTTAACCAAATACCCCCGCTCACTCTGTAAATTGCTATCAGTTGCAGAGCTCTTTATGGCACAAATGTTCTTCAACTCTGCAATCTTCATCCCGAATCGAATATCCGGCTTATCTGACCCGTAAAATTTCATTGCATCGGAGTAGGAGATTCTTGGAAATTCATCACTGAACTCCAGCCCCAGCACATTCTTGAAAAGGGCCTTGGTCATCCCCTCAAATGTGTTGAGAATATCTTCACGCTCAACAAATGACATCTCACAATCTATCTGGGTAAACTCCGGCTGTCTGTCTGCACGAAGGTCCTCGTCTCGGAAGCAACGCACTATCTGAAAATATCTGTCGTAACCGGCAACCATCAACAGCTGCTTAAAGGTTTGAGGGCTTTGGGGCAGGGCGTAAAATTCTCCCGGATTCATCCTTGAAGGGACGACGAAATCGCGGGCCCCTTCAGGGGTAGATTTTATCAGGACCGGAGTCTCTATCTCTATAAAACCAATACTATCCAGATATTTACGCGTCTCTTGAGCCATTTTGTGCCTTAACTCAAGCGCCCTTTTGAGCGGGTTCCGACGAAGATCTATGTAACGGTATTTTGCACGAATCTCCTCACCTCCATCGGTCTCATCCTCAATAGTAAAAGGGGGTGTTTGAGATGCATTGAGCAGATTTATTGCAGATATCTTTATCTCTATGTCGCCTGTAGGCATCTTTGCGTTCTTGCTGCTCCTCTCCATCACCACACCATTTGCCTGAATAACATATTCACGGCCAAGCTTTCCGGCCACCTCGTTGAGCTCGTAGCTGATGCTGTCGTCAATAACAAGTTGGGTAATACCGTAACGATCCCGCAGATCTAAAAAACTCATCCCTCCCATTTTACGGATTCTCTGAACCCATCCGG
>CAYGOE010000037.1:0-19153 GCA_964351405.1 uncultured Muribaculaceae bacterium
CAATATGTTAGCTGCAAAGAACATTAGTTATGGACTTTACGGAATAGGAATTGCCTCAGTAGGGATGCTCTCAACTTTGGGAATAACACTAGCAACCGATGCTTACGGACCAATAGCCGACAACGCTGGTGGAAATGCACAGATGAGTAAACTGGACCCTGAGGTTAGAAGAAGAACAGATACTCTGGATGCTCTGGGAAATACAACAGCAGCTACAGGTAAAGGATTTGCAATTGGATCGGCAGCACTTACAGCTCTTGCACTTATGGCTTCATATCTTGAAGAGGTGAAAATAGGGCTAGTCGACATTGGTCAGCACACGATTAATCTTGCAGGCAGAATCGTTAACGTCGCAGAGGCATCTATCCCCGATTTTATGGAGTATTACCAGGTTACCCTAATGAACCCCAAGGTTCTGGTTGGTTTATTTCTCGGGTCGGTTATGGCATTTCTATTCTGCGGCCTTACAATGAATGCTGTTGGAAGGGCTGCTCAAAAAATGGTTGAAGAGGTGAGACGTCAGTTTCGCGAAATTGCCGGGATTCTGGAGGGAACAGGGAAGCCGGACTATGCAAGATGTGTGGAGATATCCACAAAAGGGGCTCAGAAAGAGATGCTCTTCCCTTCTATACTGGCAATTGTAGCACCAATTGTTACGGGACTAATCTTTGGAGTCTCCGGTGTTATGGGTCTTCTGGTAGGAGGTCTTGGGACAGGCTTTGTTCTTGCGGTGTTCCTTGCTAATGCAGGAGGTGCCTGGGATAATGCAAAAAAATATGTAGAAGAGGGTAATTTCGGTGGAAAAGGGTCTGAATGCCATAAAGCTACAGTAGTAGGTGATACTGTTGGTGATCCTTTTAAAGACACTTCAGGACCATCTCTTAACATCCTTATAAAACTTATGAGTATGGTTTCAATTGTTATGGCAGGCTTGACAGTTGCCTACAGTATTCTATAAAATAAGGCATTACGACATTTAGTGATTTTATTGAATTTATTAGTATTACACATATGAAGAGATTTTTTCTATCATTATACTTAATTGGAGTTGTCTTTACGAATGTAAAAGCACAAAGTGAAATGAATTTTCAGATGATGTTACCAAGTGGAGGGCGTGCTATTTTTTTTGAGTTAGGAGGGCACTCTATCTTTTTTGGCGTTAACTATGATGTCAGGTTCAACAAAAAGCCGGATGGTATGGGAGGAAGGGTCGGAATTGGTTATATGGCAGTCTCCGAAGCGAGGTTTTTTTCACTGCCTGTTGCCCTCAACTATCTAATGGGAAAAGATGGCAAGTACTTCGAAATGGGAGCAGGAGCAACTCTCCTTTCACTGGGAGAAAGGGATGACTATTATTCATATACTGAAATGGGACATTCATCCCCTACCACAACAAACATAACAAAACTTCTTGGTAATATATCATTTGGTTTCAGAAGACAACCTGTAAATAGTGGCTTTATGTTTCGGGCGGGTGTAGCTCCTGTATTTGGATTAGAAGATGATAAATCATTCTTCTTCTTCCCCTTTCTGCCCTATATAAGTTTTGGCTATGCTTTCTGATTTTAAGCTGTCAGTAACGTCGGCTCACGGTTTCAGCCCGGAAAATTCTTCCCAACCGCGCTGGATTCCCTCCCTCATATGGAGCCAATGTTTTCCTTAGCTGACACCGATATCGCCTGATTTTGTTATTGACCGCTGAAAAAGAAAGAGGGTGACCAATTTTGGCCGCCCTCTCTTTGATTTTATATTAATGTGGTTATTTGGCAAGAAACTCTGCAAGAAACGCATCAATCTCATCCTTCCCAACTTTACGTTTCACGATTTTACCCTCTTGGTCTACAAATATGTTTTGAGGAATATATCTGACATAGTAAAGTTTAGCAGCTGCACTGTTCCAGTGCTGAAGATCTGATACCTGAACCCAGGTAAGTTTGTCCTCTGCAATAGCTTTGTTCCATACAGCTGCATCATTGTCAAGTGAAACACCAATAATTCCTAAACCCGCCTTGTTATATTTTTTGTAAATCTCAACAAGTGTTGGATTGAATGCACGGCAAGGGCCGCACCATCCTGCCCAGAAGTCAATCATAGTGATCTTATTTTGAGTGTAGACACTTGATAGAGATACAGGATTACCCTGAGGATCGTTAAGCGTGAACTCAGGAGCCTGCATACCAGCCTCTAACCCTTTAAGAGTGTTTACAGCAGTCTCCATCTCTGCAACAAAGCGGTTTCCTGCTAACTCAGGAAGCGCTTTGTATGCAGCTATTTTAGCCTCCATCTCTGCAACAGGATACTCTTCTGCTTTTTTAAGCATCTCATTAACAGTGTAAAATGAGTTAGGATTATTTGCGAAGAATGTTGAATCTATTACTAAAATCTCTTTTTGAGCAACTTCATAAATTGCAATAATAGAGTCTTTTCTCTCTTTTGTGGTTGTCTCTTTGTAAAACTCGGAAAGAAGAGAGTCAAGATTATATTTTGTGTTTACAACTTGTTTCTCGGCATTAAGAGCTTTTAAGAGTTCATTTGTTATACCACCTGTTATCTCGGCTTTGTTGAAAGCTCCTACTGTAGCATTAACTGTAAGTGTAGAGTTGTCTACGAAGAGCACAACTCTTCCATCTATACCGTCAAATGTGATTGCGTAGTTCTCAGGAGTTATCACTTTACCCTTGAAAGAGAATTTACCCGCAATAAAGTCTGCAGTATCTTTGATAGACTCAACCCTTGAAAGGTTAGTTAAATAAGCTTTTCCATCGGTGATATTATCGCCTGTAACAGTACCTTCGATAATGAACCCGTCGTGTTTAGGCGTGCAGGCAAACATTGCAACTGCAACAACCAGTAATAAGATTTTTTTCATTTATTGATCTGTTTTAGAATAATTATTGACTTAGGATAAAAATTTTTAAATTTACGATATAATAATTGCGGAATACTGTTGCTTGTAAGCATTAATCTACTCTATTTCAGTAGTATTTAGGTACCAATCTTTATACATTATATACCCCTGAGCATTTCTATGAGCCGACTCACCTATCTGAGCAGATCCATCTTTTACCTTTTTTGCAGGGACTCCGGCATAAACCCCTGGTTCAAGGATAGAGTTACTTAATACTACGGCTCCGGCTGCGATAATTGTGTTGTCAGGGATTTCGGCATTGTCCATAAGTATAGCCCCCATACCCACTAAAACGTTGCTGCCAACTTTTGCACCGTGTACGATTGCGTTATGGCCCACAGATACATCATCTCCTATCTCAACAACAGACCGCTTATGAAGGGTGTGCAAAACAGCACCATCCTGAATATTCACTCTATTGCCTACTCTTATAGGATTAACGTCTCCTCTTAGAACAGATCCATACCAAATACTGCAATCATCTCCAATGATAACATCTCCGATGATTGCTGCGTTTTCTGCTATAAAGCAGTTTTTCCCGATTTTTGGTTTAACCCCGTTTAACTTCCGGATTATGGCCATCTGTCTTATCAATATTATACAAATATATAAATTAATACTTCTTTCAAAAAAATAATAACAATAGAGCTCTTTTTTTGTTCAATCCATTGTTGTTTCAACTAAATACCCTATTTTTAGCAAAAACTTGTCATATCAGAAAATCTATAAGGGTGAGTTGCGCTATTTCTTATTATCTTGTATAAAATAACTATTGTTTAATAATAATTTAAAATTTCATATGATTTTCTTTTTCGGATTGGAATATTAACTACATTTGTGGATTGTTTTACTTTTACAGGATAGAGTACCAGCTTATTTAAACTATTTTTTATGCAACACAAGGTTATTGATACTAAAGAAGTTGTTATCAGATTTACAGGTGATTCAGGTGATGGAATGCAGCTTACCGGAACTCTCTTTGCAGATGCATCGGCGCTTTATGGCAACAACATTTCTACATTCCCGGATTTTCCGGCAGAGATTCGTGCGCCACAAGGAACCGTTGCAGGGGTTTCAGGATTTCAGGTAAACATCGGTAGTGGAGAGATTCTCACACCGGGTGATTTTTGCGACGTTTTAGTTGCAATGAATCCTGCTGCTCTGCGTTCAAACGCACAGTGGGCAAAGCCAACAGCCTCAATAATTCTTGATTCTGACACATTTGACGAAAAAGGAATTAAAAGAGCTGGGTTTAAAACAGATGATCCCATAACAGAACTCAATATTCAGGATAGGCATATTATTTTTGCACCTATCACAACTCTCACTAAAGAGAGTCTAAAAGATAGCGGGCAGGATCCAAAAACTATTGTCCGCTCAAAAAACATCTTTACTTTGGGCATCTGTTACTATATGTTTAACAGACCTATGGATTCAACAGAAGATTATCTGGATAAGAAATTCCGTAAAAAACCGGAAGTAGCCGAGGCAAATAAAAAGGCACTCAGAGACGGATTTAACTATGCAGGTAATATTCACGCAATCCCAAATACATACAGAGTAGAGCCGGCCAAACTTGAAAAGGGGATCTATAGATATATAAATGGAAATCAGGCTACAGCCTGGGGACTACTCGCTGCTTCAGAGAAATCAGGAATTCCCCTCTTCTGCGGCTCTTACCCAATCACCCCTGCAACCAGTATTCTCGAGGAGCTTGCCTTAAGAAAAGATCTGAATGTTAAAACACTTCAATGTGAAGATGAGATAGCAGGTATCTGCACATCTATCGGTGCTGCCTATGCCGGTAACCTGGCCGTTACAACAACTTCAGGTCCGGGTCTTTCACTAAAATCAGAAGCTTTAGGGCTTGCAATGATCACAGAGCTCCCTTTAGTAATTGTGGATGTTCAAAGAGGAGGTCCCTCAACCGGAATCCCTACCAAGACAGAGCAGACAGACCTGAACCAAGCTCTTTACGGGAGGAACGGAGAGTGTCCGATAGCGATTATAGCTGCACACTCCCCTTCACACTGTTTTGAAGCTGCATTCAATTCGGCAAAATATGCAATGGAGCATATGATGCCGGTATTATTATTGACAGAGGGTTTTCTCGGAAATGGTTCAGAGCCTTGGAGAATACCGGCAATGAAGGACTACCCCTCAATCACTCCCCCTATAGTAAAAGAACCTCAGGAGACACCATTCTGGCCATACAAACGCGATGCAGAGAGGATGGCGAGACAGTGGGCTTTCCCGGGAACAAAAGGGCTTGAGCATAGAGTTGGTGGTCTGGAAAAAAATAATAACGGAAATGTCTCTTCAGATCCACTGGTACACGAGAGAATGGTAAAAGAGAGGGCAGAGAAGGTAGCCAGACTTGCAAATTATATTCCGGATCAGAGTGTTATTGGTGCCCAGAGCGGAGATGTACTGGTTGTAGGATGGGGAGGAACCTATGGCCATCTATACACAGCAGTCAAAGAGCTTCAGGCAGAGGGCAAAAGTGTAAGTCTGACCCATTTTGACTACATCTTCCCATTGCCAAAAAACACAGCAGATATCTTTACAAAATTCAAAAAGATTATTGTATGTGAGCTCAACAGCGGGCAGTTTGCCAACTATCTAAGGACACAGCACCAGAAATTTACCTATCATCAATATAATAAAGTACAGGGTCAGCCTTTTACTGTAAAGGAGATTTATGACACTGTTAATGCAATTCTATAAAAAGCAAACTCGAAATTATTTTGGATATGAAATACACTCCACAGGATTTTAAAAGCAACCAAGAGGTAAAGTGGTGTCCGGGTTGTGGCGACCACGCAATTCTGGCAAGCATTCAGAGGGCAATGCCCGATGTTTGCGAAGCCCTCAACTACAAAAAGGAGAGGTTTGTTTTTGTTTCGGGAATAGGATGCTCTTCCCGCTTCCCTTACTATATGGACACTTATGGTTTTCACGGGATTCACGGTCGCGCAGCTGCTATTGCTACCGGTATAAAAGTTGCAAATCCAACCCTTACTGTGTGGGAGATTACCGGAGACGGAGATGCTTTGGCGATAGGCGGGAATCACTTTATTCACGCTATAAGGAGAAATATTGACATCAATATAATTCTCTTCAACAATCAGATATACGGTCTCACAAAAGGGCAGTACTCTCCCACTTCAAAGCTTGGGATGGTTACCAAGACCTCGCCTTATGGTACCGTTGAACACCCGTTTAATCCGGGGGCTCTTGTACTGGGTTCAAGAGGCACTTTTTTTGCCAGAAGCATTGACGTAGAGCTTAAACTTACACAGGACATTATGCTGCAAAGTGCAAAGCACGATGGAACAGCCGTAACCGAAATTCTTGTTAATTGTGTGATATTTAATGATAAAATCCATTCAGAAATAGCCGATAAAGAGTTTCGTTCAGAGAGAACAATCATCTTAAAACACGGAGAGCCAATGATATATGGCAAGGATCGCAATAAAGGTATTGTGCTTGACGGGAACAAGCTAAAATCTGTCAATATTGGCGAGAATGGTATAACAGAGAGTGATCTTCTTGTTCATAACGCAAAAGAGGAGAACCCGGGGATACACTCAATGCTTATTGATATGGCCTTTCCGGAGTTTCCTGTTGCTCTTGGTGTAATAAGATCAGTTAGTGACAAGACATATGACGATAATGTAAGGGATCAGGTAATAGACGCCATTGAGCACTCGCAAATCCACAATATGGACGAACTGCTTAACAGCGGTGCAACGTGGGAAGTCAAATAGACTACCAAAATTTTTACCAAACAATATAAATCAACTTATTATGAAAGTAGCAGAGATAATGGCCTCTCTCGAAAGAAAACACGGCCACGAAAAAGAGTTTTTACAAGCTGTCCACGAAGTTCTCGAGTCAATCGAGGTGATTTACAATCAACATCCTGAGTTTCAAAAAGCAAAAATAATTGAGAGGCTTATAGAGCCGGATCGTATCTTCACTTTTAGAGTGACCTGGCAGGACGACAAGGGCGAAGTTCACACAAACCTTGGTTACAGAGTACAGTTTAGCAACGCTATCGGACCGTATAAGGGAGGCTTCCGTTTCCACCCATCTGTAAATCCATCTATTCTTAAATTCCTTGGTTTTGAACAGATGTTCAAGAATGCCCTGACAACACTCCCTATGGGTGGAGGTAAAGGAGGTTCAGATTTTGATCCAAAAGGGAAATCAGACGCAGAGATTATGCGCTTCTGTCAGGCTTTTATTACGGAGCTGTGGCGCGATCTTGGCCCGGATACAGATGTTCCTGCAGGTGATATAGGTGTTGGTGCTCGTGAGGTCGGGTTTATGTTCGGATGGTACAAAAAACTTGCACGTGAATTTACAGGCGTTCTTACAGGAAAAGGGGCTACCTGGGGTGGTTCACTTATTCGTCCGGAGGCAACCGGATATGGCGGAGTCTATTTTGTAACGCATATGCTTGCAACCAAAGGCTTGAATATCAAAGGGAAAACTGTATCGGTTTCTGGTTTCGGAAACGTTGCCTGGGGTGCAGCACTTAAAGCAACCGAGCTTGGAGCTAAAGTGATAGCTCTTTCCGGTCCTGACGGAATGATTCACGACGAGGCAGGAATGACAAGCGAAAAGATTGCGTATTTGCTGGAACTTCGTTCATCTAACAACGATGTGGTTGCCCCTTATGCAGAGAAGTTCCCTGAGTCAAAATTCTATCCCGGTAAGAAAGCGTGGGCAGTTAAGGTGGATATCGCACTTCCTTGTGCTTTCCAGAACGAGCTCAACGGAGATGATGCAAGAGAGCTAATCAAAAACGGAGTTATCTGTGTTGGTGAGTTATCAAATATGGGTTGCACACCGGAGGCGATTGCAGAACTTCAAAAAGCAAAAGTGCTATATGCTCCAGGTAAAGCAGCTAACGCCGGCGGTGTTGCCGTTTCCGGGCTGGAGATGACTCAAAACGCAATGCACATCAGCTGGACTGCAGAAGAGGTGGATGCCAAACTTAAGCAGATAATGGAGAGCATACATCAGCAGTGCGTTAAGTACGGAAAGCAGAGCGACGGGTTTATTAACTATGTAAATGGTGCTAATATTGCTGGTTTTATGAAAGTTGCCAAAGCTACTCTAGATCAGGGTCTTTGTTAACTCAATCAGATAATTGCTCAAATTCGCTTAATTAGAGTAAAATAGAAAAAAGAGGGTGACTAAAGAGATTTTTGGTTCCCCTCTTTTCTTTTTCTATGCAATCTGTTTTTTTGAATAGAAGATGATTATCTCTATTGAACCATTGGATCTTTGTAGAAAAAGCAGTTTTTGAGATCTATTATTGTAATAGGGAGCGCCTTATCTGTGAATTACTCCCCGCTCGCTGGTCAACAACTCCATTACGAGCTGCTTTTGTTTTATTAGGTAAAAGTTAACTTCGTATATTCTGTTACCTTTTGCTTTTGTGCACACACCCTTGATAGGGCATCTGGAACAGTCTTGTGCCATATATTGCCGGTATTCTCCAATATGTCCGTTTTCACTTTTTCGATGCTTTGACGGTGATATTTTCTGTCGAACGATTCAAGATAGTCTATCAATGTTGTTGTGTCTCCTGGTTTCTGTTATATGCCATAGCTTGTGATGTACTGGTTTTCTGTGGATATCTGAACATTATAGCCCGGTTTTAGCTGACCATTTCCCATATAGTCCTCCTTATTCATCCTAATGGTTGTGCCGACCTGGTCCTCCTCAGATGAGATAACCTTTTCAGCCTGTCTTAGAACCGCATCGACTTTCGTTTTAAGCCGTTCATCATATGTGTCAACACTCCCTTTCCAGACAAAAGTATATTTATTCGCGATAGATTCTATTTTGGTCCCGTCAATATATTGAATATCAAGGGTAACAAGTCCTTCGCGGTGAATAAGTTTAACAACCTGTGTGAAAATGCTCTCAAAGTCTCCATTAAGCCTTTGGGACCTGAACAGGTTCAATATCCTGAAGTCCGGTGTAGAGTAGCCCGAAAGCCACATATAGATGATATTTTCCTTTAGTTGTCTCTCTATCTTCCTCCCTGAAAATGTATTGCACATATATCCATAAACGAGAACCTTAAAACGAACAAGGGTTATTTGCTTTTAGTTCAAGTAATTAACCCTTTATTCAAAAACCAACTTCAAGTTACGAATTTGGTTCTGACGATAATATATGAAAAAAGGGGTGGCTAAAAAGTAAAGTCGCCCTTTTTTTAATTCGTTTAATTATAGTCATTAATATTCAATTTTCCAAGTGGAAAGGGTGTATTTGTTATTGATTATTTTATTAACTTTGCTCCTACTCAATAAAATTTGAGAAACTACATAACCAAAAATACTTAAATTACTAACCAAAATTTAACTAAATGAAAAAAATTAAACTACTCTTTACAGGGCTGTTGCTTGTTGTGGCTGTTGGCTTCGCCGGCGCTCAGAACATACAGGTAACAGGTACTGTTACTGATGCAAAAACAGGGGAACCTGTTGTTTATGCATCTGTTCAGCTGAAAGGTACTGTCACAGGTGCAGCAACTGATTTAATGGGAAAATACACCATCAGTGCTCCATCTACAGGTACTCTAGTATTCAGTTTTATCGGGTACACAATTGTTGAGGTTCCAATCAACGGACGCACAGTTGTTAATGTTGCCCTCTCACAGGATGCAGTTCAATTGGAAGATGTTCTGGTAGTGGCCTATGGAACAACCAGAAAAGAGTCTTTCACAGGATCTGCAGAGGTTATCAAATCAGAAAAAATCGAGAGAAGAACTGTTTCCAATGTTACTAAAGCAATTGAGGGTCTTGCAACAGGAGTACTTGTTACATCCGGTTCCGGCCAGCCGGGATCTGCTTCAAGTGTTATTATCAGGGGTTACGGTTCAATTAACGCTTCTACAAATCCTCTATATGTAGTGGATGGAGTTCCTTACAATGGTAGCATCTCTGCAATCAACCCTGCAGATATAGAATCTATGACCATTCTAAAGGATGCCTCTGCCGGCGCTCTTTATGGGTCACGCGGAGCGAATGGTGTTGTTATGATCACTACCAAGAGAGGGGCAAGAGACGGTGAGAGAATCAAAGTTAACTTCAGAAGTGTTTGGGGTGTAACTTCAGCAGCTTTCCCATCATATGAGCTTCTTGATGAGAAGGGATGGATGGAGTATCAGTTCCAGTCATTCAAAAATGAGGAGATTATCTTCAAAGGTGCTAACCCTGCAACTGCAGGCGTTACTGCTATCCAGCAGATGCTTACAGGGCCAAGCAAAATATTTGGTCTTAATGAGCAGTATAACCCATATAATTATCCTCTAGCTCAGCTGTTTGACACATCAACAGGCAAAATCAGGGACGATGCAACACTACGTTACAACGAAGATTGGATGGAGACAGTTACAGCAAGCAACCCTGTAAGACAAGACCATATACTTACCGTTACCGGAGGGTCGGATAAGGCAAAATATATGGCATCTGTGGGCTACCTAAATGAAAATGGTATACTCCAGACAACAGCGTTTAAACGTTACTCGGGAAGAGCAAATGTAGATGCTCAACCAAACGAGTGGCTTAAATTCGGACTTAATACCAACTTTGCTCAAACAACCAGCAACTTCCTTAATGCAACAGGGTCTGCCACTTCTAACGTATGGTACTCTTGTATGCTAATGGCTCCGATATATCCTGTATATATTTTGGATGCTGCAGGCGTGCCTGTACTTGATGCAAACGGTAAGAAGCAATTTGACTATGGTAACAATCGTGCTTCTGGTGCTCAGCAAAACTACAACAGTGTTGCAACACTTTATGACGACAAATTCAAATCTGTAAACTCAAGTGTGAGCGGAAGAACTTATGTTGAGTTACTCGACTTTAAGACTGGACCTATCCGAGGTCTTAAAATATCTGCAAATCTTGGGTTTGACTTTATTAACCAAATGCAGCATAACTACGAGAACCCTTATTTCGGAAATGCAGCAGGTTCTGCAGGTAGAGCATATAAGTATAGTATGAACACTTTAAGTAAAACGTTTAACCAACTTATATCGTTCAAACGTACTTTCGCAGATAAACACAACTTGGACGTTCTTGCCGGTCACGAAAGTTATTCATACCTGTATAACTATATGATGGGTGCAAAATCCGGCTTCCCTTTCGGTGGCCTTTATGAGTTGTCGGCAGCTGCAACAGTAATTACTGCTAACTCATACGAAGATAACTACACAATTGAGTCATACCTTTCTCGTTTGAATTACAACTATGCAGATCGGTACTACATTTCCGGTTCTTACCGAAGAGACGGTTCATCTCGTTTCTACAGTGCGAACAGATGGGGAGATTTCTGGTCTGTAGGTGGTAACTGGCGCATTAGCCAGGAGTCATTTATGCAGGGTATTTCCTGGATCAACAATATGAATGTGAAAGCCAGTTTCGGAGTACAAGGTAATGATGCAGTCGGTGGATATTACCCTTGGCAGGCACTTTACGACCTTGGTTTCCCTAACGCAGGAAGAAACGGAGCCGTTGTTGCATCTATCGAGAATACTAACCTTAAGTGGGAGAAAAACGAAAATCTTAACGTAGGTATTGATACAAGAATGTTCAACAGAGTATCCATTTCTGCAGAGTGGTACAAAAGGGTTACCAAAGATATGCTTATGGCATATCCTTTGGCAATGTCAACCGGCTTCATAAGCTACAACAAGAATATCGGAAGTATGCAGAATACAGGAGTTGAGGTATCTATCTCAGGTGACATTCTTACAAACAAAGATCTAAGATGGACTATGACTGTTATGGGATCAACCGTTCAGAATAAAGTTCTCAACCTGGCAGACAAACCAGAAATTACAGCCGGTAACTACATAACTAAAGAGGGAGAAGTTCTCAACTCATTCTATCTTCCAAGATCTGCCGGAGTAGATCCTGCAACAGGTTATCAGTTATACTGGGTTTGGGATGTAGTGAGTGGAGTAAAATCAGATGAGTATATCTCTGCAGATAGATCAAAAGCTGCAGCTTCAAGAGTTATTGCAGGAAACCGTATGCCTAAACTTTACGGCTCTATCAACAATGACTTCAAGTTTCTAGGTGTAGTTGACCTAAGTGTTCTTTGCACCTACTCCCTTGGAGGAAAAATTCTTGACGGTCTCTACGGAAACCTTTTAGATCCTTTATATCAAGGTAACTCACTATCCGCACACCTCTCAAGGGCTTGGCAAAAGCCAGGTGATATCACCGATATTCCAATTCCTCAACTTGGTGCCAATACCCAAACATCAGACCGCAACCTTACAAATGCATCCTTCTTCTCAATTAAGAATGTAACTCTTGGTTACTCTTTGCCTAAGAAATGGATGACCAAAATTGGTGTTGAGAGCGTAAGAATATCTGCAATTGCAGACAACATCCTTTTGTTCTCGTATCTGCAGGGTATGAACCCTCAGTTTAACTTCTCAGGTGGAACCGACTATGCATACACTCCTACTCGTTCAATATCATTAGGATTGGATATCACTTTTTAATGAGAAATAATAATAAGAAAAGACTTATATGAAAAAGATAATAACATTATTTGCAGTAACAGCGCTTCTTGTATTAAGCTCTTGTGAAAAGGAGTATCTTGATACAGTTCCTACAGATTCGGTTTCGGGGAAATTGATCTTCAGCAATACCGAAAGTGCAATGGTTGCCCTTAACGGTATTTACAGAGCGCTATATTTGCCAAACAGCACTTGGTTTGGCACAGTAGGTAACGTGCAGCAAAACTTTGGTATTGTATCGCACAATATGGTAGCAGACCTTATGGGTGAAGACTATGTACAAGCAGAACAGGGTAACGGATGGTTCTATTTTGACTACAGATATGATGTACGTTCAAGATATGCCAGCGCAAACTGGAGATGCTACGGCCTTTGGAATTTCTATTATAAGATTATTACAAATGCCAACTATGTTTTAGCCTCGAAAGAGACTATAGGAGGAGATCCAAATAAAATTAAAGACATTGTAGGTCAAGCTCTTGCTCTAAGAGCATACGCCTACTACTACCTTACTCTCTTCTTCCAGCACACATACAAAGGGAATGAGAGTGCTCCTGGTGTTCCGCTCTACACAGAACCTACACTTATCGGTGCTCCAAGAGGTACACTAAAAGATGTATATGACTTAATCACTGCAGACCTTACTGAGGCTACAACTTTGCTTAAAGCTGCCAAGGACGCCGGTGTTGCCAGAGCTCACAAATCTCAGATTGACTACAATGTAGCAAAAGCAATTCAGGCGAAAGTATTCCTTACAATGGAGAACTGGACAGGAGCGGCAGCAGCTGCTGCTGAGGCACGTCAGGGATATGCACTGTTGTCCGGTGCAGCTCTCTTCTCTGGATTCAACGATGTTAAGCTCTCTTCAGTTCTTTGGGGAGGCGAGGTTATTGCTACTGAAGCTGTTTCCGGTGGTTGGGGTACATTCTTCTGCCACGTAGATCCGGGTAGCACGCCAGCAGTTCAAGCTGCAAACGGATATGGTGTGACCTCAAGGAAGTGTCTTGACGCTTGGTTATACGGCCAGATTCCTACATCTGACCTGAGACGTCAGTGGTGGAATACCGTTATCACTCCTCGTGCTAGCTCAGGCCCAAATATAAGTCACGTCCAGTTTAAGTACAAATATAAAAACATCAGTGACTTTACAGGTGACTATATCTATTTAAGAGCAGAAGAGATGTTACTTATTGAGGCAGAGGCAAGAGTGCGCTTAGCTCAATATCCGGCTGCAAGAACGCTACTTCTTGAGTTGGGTGCTGTTCGTGACCCGAATATGGCAACCAGACTAGCTAACCGTACAGATGCTGCTACATATAACAGCAATACTCAAGGAGCTTTTGTTACTATTATGGATGAGATTCTATTTCAGCGCCGTATTGAGCTTTGGGGTGAGGCAGGTCGTCTGTTTGACATTAAGAGACTAGGTCTCGGATTTACCAGAGATTATCCGGGAACAAACCACTCTCAGCTAATTAAGACTATCTCTACAGCTCCAAAATCTAAGGAGTTTGTTCTCCCTATTCCACAACAGGAGTTTGACGGAAATGAGAATATGGACATTGCGACAGACCAGAACCCTCTATAATATTTAATACCTTTTGTAAATGAAAAATTTAAGATATATAACAACACTGGTATTATTATTTGTACTAGTTGTTTCGTGTAACAAAGATGAAATCAAACCTTATATCGACAGCAGCGATATAGGTAGCGTGGATGCTGCATTCCGTTCTACCATTTTAGTATATTCACTTAGCCAGGCAGATAACGGAAAAATCAATGTTCTTATCAACAGAGGAAATACCAAAGAAGCTGCATCGGTTCCAATTACTATCTCCGGAACAGGCACTACGCAACTAAGCTTGGCTAGTGGTACTGTTCAGTTTGCTGCTGGTGAAGGATCGGCATTTGTAGTTTTAAATTACAACATATCAAGCGTTGCTCCCGCAACAAAGTATACTGTAAAACTTACAATTGCAGATGATACAATGGTATCTAAATCAAAAGTAAAAGAGATCTCTGTTGAAGCTATGTTGCCTCTGATATATACTGCATTTGGCAGTGGTACCTATTCATCTGAATTCTATGCAGAAAGCTGGAGTCAGCCTGTAATGAGAGCCCAGATATCATCAACGCTTAACTTCTACAGACTAACCAACTGCTACGAACCTGGATACAATATCGACTTCAAAGTTGACGGAGGAGTTCTAACCTGCGCACAGCAGAATATCGGTTGGTTGTACAGTGCTGCATATGGTTTTGTATTTGTTAGTCCTCAGACTACAGAGATAAGCGGGAAAAACCATATATGGTACAGTCGTTTTGTGCTGCCAACCGCAGGGTTAGCATTCGGTGGTACTTTTGCAGAGAGATTCACAATGCCATAGTAGGTATCTTCTAAAATCAAGAGAGGCTGTCCAAAATATAGGCAGCCTCTCTTTTTATTTATTGTTTTCACCTCTGCTTTTTGGATACCATTTTGTTGTTTATCACAAAACTAAAAGAAAATGAAAATTTTGGATTTGATAAAATCACCTCTAAAATAAACTTATTATCATTAAATTTGTATAAATAATAGATACTGATTATGCAGATTATGAAAAAAGCTTTGTTGTTTCTGATTTTTTTAGTAATTACCATTAGCTGTGATACAAATTATGAGGGTTATTTAATAAAGGGGGTAATTAAAGGAGAAGAGATTGCCATTAAAGATGGGATCATATATATTCAAAAAGCAAATACAAAGAGTATTTTTGATTCAACTCAGATAAAAAAGGGGAGGTTTACTTTCAAAGGTAAACTTCAAATACCGGATAAATATATGATCTTTATGAAAGAGCTCAATTATAATATTCCCATTTATCTGGAAAATACCACGTTTAGGGTTGAGGCACTTTCCCACAATCTTAGAGAGGCAATTGTAACGGGTGGACTTACGCAAGAGCTTATGAACAACACGACCTCTAAAAGCCGCGCTGTAATGACAAAATACAATCTTAACCATATCTTGGGAGAGTTGTTGAAACAGGATTTAAGTGATGAGCTGCGATCCCAATACTCATCCGTTGTTAATATCGCAAATAACGAGATGAAAAATTTTATAGATTCAATAGTAGGTGCAAATCCAACATCATTTTACTCTCTCCTCAAATTGAATGAGGTGGTTAATGTTGGGAAAATTGAGGAGCTGGAAAAAAGAGTAGAGAGCTTTGAAAGATCCGGACAATTTCAAGGTAATAGTTATCTTGTACAAATCAGAGAGATAATTGAAAAGAGGAGAGTATTGGAGCCTGGGCAAACAGCTCCGGATTTTTCGCTACTCTCATCTGAAGGATCTATGGTTACACTCTCCAATATTTATAAAGATAATCGATTTACTCTCTTAATTTTCTGGTCTTCCTGGAGTAGTGAAAGTATGCAGTTTTGCAAAAAAATTGGGGAATATTACAGTTTTTATCGTGACAGGGGAGTTGAGATAGTTGCTATAACTGTTGGAGACATTGAGAAAACCTGGAGAGAGAAGATCAAAAGCGAAAGCTTTTTGTGGATTCATTTAAAGGATAGTGAGCAGGCAACTGTTACATCTATGTATAATGTTCAGATGATACCACACTCCATATTGATAGATTCAGAGGGAAAGATAATTATGAATAACAAGTCGGCACAAGAGACCATAGATTATTTGGGAGGAAATTTAGTTCATAATTGATTTGAGTATTTCTTCTTTACCTCTTTTTTATATATATTTGATGTGTATAGTTAAGATTGAAATTTAAACAATTAGAAGATTATTTTATGTTAAGGATATTCAGAATTTCAGCCATATTAGTAATAAGTATTTTAACTCTCTCGTGTGAGAAAGAGCCACCTGTAGCACTGGAGCTCTCTCTTACCCAGGTTATGATTGGAAATATCGACGGAGAGGAGAAAATAGCAGTAACATCAAACGGAAAATGGACAGCAACCATATCCTCTACCTGGTGCACCATCTCTCCCTCAAGCGGAGATGGAAACGGCGAGATCACAATAAAGGCGACAAATAACTTCAGTACTCAGGAGAGGAAAGTGACTCTATTCGTGAGCAGCAAAAATTTGAAAAAATCTGCCGAGATTGTTCAGAGCTTCTCGAATTTGGATACAGACAAGTCAGATATACAGTTTAATAAAGATGCCACAACAAAATCTGTCACCGTAAGTTCCAACACAAAATGGCAGGTAGAAATTCCTGCTGAGGCAACCTGGATAACTGCATCTCCAATGAGCGGAGAGGGAAACAGGCAAGTGACACTTACCTTTACTGCCAATGGAGGTTTGGAGAGGAGTGCATACATTAATTTTAAGTATGCAGACACCTATAAAAGCGTCAGAATTGTACAGGAGAGGGGTGTTAACAGTTCACCACAAGCCCCTCTGTTAAAATCACCGATAAATAACCTGACAGATGCCAACCGACTTCCTACCTTCAGGTGGAGTGGATCTAAAGACCCGGATAACGATGAAGTTACCTATAGAATAGAGTATTCAGAGAATCAGACCACCTGGACCTATTTTGCAACATTAAAGGATACTGTATACAACCTTCCGGCATATCTGGATGAAAATAAAAAATATTACTGGCGGGTGCTTGCAACAGATGCGTTCGGTGGAAAAGGGACATCTGCAGTGAATATCCTAACAACAGGAGTTAAAAAGAGCTATTTTGACGGAGGTTATAAGATTGCTCAGGAGAATACTCTTGGTACTACCCCGAATGAGATTCTCTTTCTGGGGGATGGTTATATTTCTGAAGATTTTGAGGAGGGAGGCCTATTTGATGCAGATATAAATCTGGGAATTGAGCACTTCTTTAGTGTTGAGCCATATAAAAGCTACAGAGGATATTTCAAAGTTTATAAACAAGCAGGTTACTCACGAGATAGAGGTGTTAAACAGACAGATAAATCTATTAATAAAGATACCAAGTTCAACACCGATTTTCTTGGAGGCTCCTCAATGTCTACAAATACTGATCTTGCATTTGAGTATGCGAAAAAAATTCCCGGGGTAGACGATAACAAGCTCAAAAAATTGCTTATAATAATGGTTGTTAACCAGAACAGATATGCAGGTACCTGCTGGACTTGGTCAGATGGCAAAGCAGTGGCAATTGTCCCGGTAAATAAATCTACAACACCAGGTTCCAATTATAGCAACCTTCTTCTACACGAAGCTGGTGGACACGGCTTCGGCAGGCTTGCAGACGAGTATATATCTTCTGCCAATGCCGGGAAAACACTTCCTGCTGCTGACTCATCAAAATTTATGACCTGGTCAAAAGCCGGCTTCTACCCAAACGTAGATCTAACAGCGAACCTTACAACCATAAAGTGGAAACATTTTATAGATAGAGCAGGATATGCCAGAGTATCTGCTTTCCAGGGGGCATATTACTATACATTTGGAGCCTGGAGGCCCGAAACTTCCAGCTGTATGATTCAGAATGAGCCATACTATAATGCTCCTTCAAGGGAGTTTATGGTAAAAAGAATACTGAGTACAGCAGGCGTTGAATTCATTTTAGATGACTTTATTGCCAAGGATATTCAGAAAGCACCATCAGCATCTGTTTTAATGCAGACAAAGAGCTTCAATCCGCTTACATTTGTACCACTTGCTCCGCCTGTAATGGTTGAGTAATCTAATATAAAATATTAAAAAAAAGAGGGTGCTAAATTTTAGTCACCCTCTTTTCTGATAGATTATTATTGATTAATCCTCTTTCTTACTCTTGAAAACCCTCTGATAGTCATCCTTAGAGGTAACGATAATTTTTTCGAACTCTCTTGTACCTGTCCCGGCAGGGATAAGGTGCCCGCAGATAACGTTCTCTTTGAGACCCTCAAGAGTGTCTGTCTTACCAAATGTTGCAGCCTCCGAAAGTACTTTAGTTGTCTCCTGAAATGAAGCAGCAGACATAAAGCTATTGGTGCGAAGCGCAGCACGGGTGATACCCTGTAGAACCTGGTTGGAGGTTGCAGGAATTGCATCCCTAGCCTCTACAAGTTTCAGGTCTC
Source organism: uncultured Muribaculaceae bacterium (assembly GCA_964351405.1). Classification (GTDB taxonomy): domain Bacteria; phylum Bacteroidota; class Bacteroidia; order Bacteroidales; family UBA932; genus Bact-08. Next base: position 18,530 of record CAYGOE010000037.1, read on the forward strand.
TTCTCTTAAGAGTCGAGTTCTCTTCACGAAGGCGTCTAACGGTAATTATCATCCCGGCCTTAAGTTCAGTCGAGTCTCCGGCATCAAGAATAACTTTCTTGTCGTAGATATCATCATTCTCTCCCATAAACTCCCACTTATCTACCAGCTGCTCAGGAAGAAATCTCGTATCGCCCGGATCAACAATCTCAAGTTTACGCATCATCTGCCTTACAATAACTTCAAAGTGCTTGTCATTAATCTTCACACCCTGCATTCTGTAAACCTCCTGAACTTCATTCACAATATACTCCTGAACCTTTGTAGGTCCTTGAATTGCAAGTATGTCAGTAGGGGAGATGGCGCCCTCGGAAAGTGGCATACCAGCTCTTATATAGTCGTTTTCCTGAACAAGAATCTGTTTTGAGAGCGGAACAAGATAACGCATCTCTTCTCCGGAGCGGGATTTAATGATAATCTCCCTATTACCGCGCTTGATTTTGCCCATTTGCACCTCGCCGTTAATCGCAGATACAACTGCAGGATTAGAGGGGTTACGTGCCTCAAAAAGCTCAGTTACCCTTGGAAGTCCGCCTGTGATATCACCGGATTTACCGATAGCTCTTGGGATTTTAACCAGAATAT
>CAYGOE010000038.1:0-19116 GCA_964351405.1 uncultured Muribaculaceae bacterium
GCACAACTGTTCTCTCCAAACCAAAGTGGGATATGATTCCGGCCAGAAATCGAGCCCCAAAATCTTTAAAGGCAAGGGTGGGGCCGTGGAATAGCTCAAGGACATAAGTGTTGTTGCCAATATCTTTGAGCGGAGCATCAAAATTGAGTGCATTGTATACAATTCTCTCAAGATCCCTCTCAGGAATCTCGCCGGAGCTAATCTCATCTGCAAGAATCTCTCTTGCCAAACGGAAAGAGAGCTCACTGAAACTTAATCCTCTCAGGTTTTTGATGAATTCCGGTGAGAAGTGGGGCAGCGACTGCGGCATAAAGAGCCCGCCATCCGGGGCAATCCCTTGAAGAACTGCCTCGCGGAAGCTCATGGTGTGGTTTTTATTATTTGTGCTGTAGAGAATCATCTGGCAGTGTTTTGCGTAATGTGTTGTAAATGGGGTTAATAAAATTTACGAATTGGCTTTTTAAGAGATTTGCAATTTTCATAGTACAGATAAACAAGTGTTTACATAAAAGAGTGGCAGTTCAAAACTCGCGGCCCTAGAGTGTTAACAGCAGAGACGTATAGATCTGAGCCAAGGTTATGGGCATTGAGAGCCATCTGCATAGATTTGGCAATTTTATCTGCCTTATCACGGGAATCGGAGAGGGCAAAGAGCGACGGACCCGAGCCACTGATGCTGCAACCCAAAGCTCCGGCATCCAACGCGGCACGCTTCATCCGGTCAAAACCCGGAATCAAACGGGAGCGAACAGGCTCTGCAACAAAATCCTCCAGCGAGCGCCCAATGAGAGCAAAATCACTCTTGAGAAGCCCGGCCACAAGCGCCGCGGTATTACCCCACTGTCGAATAGCATCTGTGAGCGGAATCTGATCGGGCAGTAACCGCCGGGACTCTTTGGTAGATATCTCAATATGAGGATGTATTACAGTGCAGTGCAGATTCTCCGGAACATCAAGTTTGATGATATCTATCGGGTGGTAACTGCGGATAAGCACAAAACCACCATAAAGGGCCGGGGCAACATTGTCTGCGTGGAGTGATCCACTGGCAATCATCTCACCCTCAATTGCAAAAGGCAATAACTCTCTCGGGGAGAGCCTTAGGTCAAATAGCATATTCATCGCAAAAGTTGCTGCCACAGCACTCGCGGCGCTGGAACCCAACCCGCTGCCAAGAGGCATCTTTTTGTGAATCTCAATCTCCACACCACACTCGATCCCCTGAGTCTTCACTATGGACAATACCGGTTTCCCGGCAGTATTCAAGGCAGGATCTTTGGTAAGCTTTCCATTTTCTCCGGTAATCTCCATAATCCTAACACCGGGCCTCTCGCTCACCCTCAGTACCAGCTCATCACCCGGCATATCAATAGCAAACCCCATAACGTCAAATCCACAAGCAATATTGGAGACGGTGGCCGGGGCAAAAACCCTGATCTCTTTGTTTTTAGTTTTCATATCTTTTCATACCGGTTTTAATTATATCCCCCAGAACACCACAAGCAGTTACTGTCGCCCCGGCCCCAGGCCCCTGAATAACCATCGGACGATGATTGTAATATTTTGTTCTGAATGTTATCATATTATCACTTGATTTTAAATTGTAAAACGGACTATCGGAATCAACCTCACAAAGCGAGATAGAGCCTACACCATTGGAGAATCTGCCGATATACCTTAGAACTCTGTCGCCCGACACAGCATTATCATACTTCATTTTGAAGTGGTTGTCGTGCCTCTCCATCTCCACAAAAAACTCCTCCAAGCTGCCCGAAAGCGGCACCCCCTCAGGAATGAGACTCTCAACCACAATACTCTCCGGCTCAATACTGTATCCGGCCTCTCTCGCTAAGATAAGCAATTTTCTTGCAACATCTTTCCCATTAAGATCATCCCGCGGGTCGGGCTCCGTAAAACCCCTCTCTCTGGCATCCTTCACAAGTTCGGAAAAGGGTACAGATCCATCGAAGTTATTGAAGATATAGCTAAGAGTTCCCGAAAAAATCCCCTCAATATCAACAACATTGTCACCACAAAGCATCAACTCCCTCAAAGGGCCAATTACAGGCAACCCAGCGCCCACACAAGTCTCGTAAAAAAGCGCAGCCCCACTTTTGCTACAAGCCCTCTTTATCTCCCGATAGAGTTCGTAACCCTCTGAGCACCCCCTTTTGTTAGGCGTAACAACAGAGATACCTGCAGATAGTATCTGCGGATAAAATCCTGCAATCGAGCTGCTTGTAGTGCAGTCGACAAACAGAGAGTGAGGCCCCTTATCCCGAATCATTCTGCCAATATACTCCTCAAATTTTGCCGCTTCTAATTTCTCGCCATTAACTGCATCAAACTTCTCGCTACTTGCCGCTTCCGGCTTATCGTCATTTAACGCTTCAAGCATATCACTACTTGCCGCTTCCCACTCTTTCGCAAAAAATCCATCCGCTTTGAACCCCATTTTGCGACTATTTGTAATTGCCACAACCTTCAGCCTCAAATTGAGCTCCTTGTAGATATGCTCTCTCTGCTCCTCAATCTGCCTTAAAAGCTCCCGACCAATAAGACCGGTACCGGCAAGATACAGCTCCACCTCCCGGAACCCCCTGCCGAAATATGAGTTGTGAATAACCCGTAAAGCTTTTGCAAGGCTTTTATTATCAATTACTGCAGATATATTTAACTCCGACGAGCCCTGCGCAATTGCCACAATATTGATATTGTTTGACCCAAGAGCACTAAAGAGCTTTCCGGCACTACCCGGAGTGTTTTTCATCTGCGATCCAACAACAGTGATGATGGAGAGCCGCTCCCTTACAGCTACCTCACTTACAAAACCCATCTGAATTTCAAACCGGAACTCAAAATCTAACGACCCTTTAGCCCTTACCGCATCTTCCGGCATAACAGCAATACAGACAGAGTGTTCTGACGATGCCTGCGAGATTAGAATCACATTTACATTCACCTGAGCCAGAGCAGTGAAGATCCTTTTAGATATCCCTGTAACACCAACCATTCCGCTCCCCTGAACCAGCAGAACCGCAATCCTATCAATAGAGGAGATGCCCTTGATTTCAAACCCCTCATCACCATTCTTTTTTCCAATAACCGTACCCTTAAACTCAGGATTGAGCGTGTTCATAATCCTTATCGGAATACCCCTCTCCATAGCCGGCACCATTGTGGGCGGGTAGATAACCTTGGCCCCGAAGTGCGACATCTCCATCGCCTCATTATATGAGAGCGACCCAATTGAGAAGGCCTCCTCCACCTTACGCGGGTCGGCACTCATAACCCCATCTACATCTGTCCAGATCTCAATCTCTGCGACCCCCATAGCAGCTCCAATTATTGAAGCGGTATAATCCGATCCGCCTCTGCCAAGAGTTATGGTTTCGCCATTAACTGTAGAAGCTATGAACCCTGTAATTATATTAACATCTCTGTTCCCTAAAAAATGTTCACGTATATTCCTGTTTGTAAGCTCAAAATCTACCCTCCCAGCTCCAAAATCTCCACTGCATATGATTAGCCCACGGCTGTCGGTAAATCTCGCCTCAACCCCTCTCTCCCGAAGAGCCTCACAGATGATATATACACTAAGCCTCTCTCCGTAACTCATAATGCTATCCAGGCTTTTTGCTGTGGTCTCGCCTGTGAGAGATACCCCGTGCAGAATATCTGCCAGCCCCTTAAACTCCATCATAACACGCGCAGTTACTCTCCTCCTGCTCTCTATACCAACAAGTTCGTTTACTGCTTGCAGATGCCTCTCCCTCAACTCCTCCAAAGTTTTAATATATCCGCTGTTGCCCGTAGATGCAATAGAGCTGATGGTGATAAGCGAATCTGTAACCCCCTGAAAAGCCGAAAACACAACAGCTATTCTACCATTTCTCTCTTTTGAGGTGATGATAATATCCATTACATCCCTAATCCTCTTTACATTACCTACGGACGATCCTCCGAATTTTAAAACTTTCATTTTTTCATTTATTAGTAGTTTATACAAAAAAAACCGGCCCCATTTAAATGAAGCCGGCTCAATATTATTGTTTGATATCAATCAATGCCAACTTCATCCATACAACAGTGTTGTTGTGGTTGTAATCGTAATCGTTGTAATAACGATGGCCGATGAAGTAGATGAATTTAGAATCATAAATTTTTAGACGTTTTACAATCACAAATCTATGCTAAAATTTTTAATAACAAATATTTTTTTGCAATCCCGCGGAGAAATTCATTAAAAAACTATCATTGCAACGGTGGTAAAATTTACCGCCGTAAAACATAAAGGGATGAAACTTTATAATCGAGAAGAAGAGTTGGTTAAACTTTGTAGGACGTAAGAATCTTCAAATGCTTTTGTAAAATTGGAATTTTAAGAGCCAATTGTTCAATTTTTACGCAATTATCTGTAATTTAGTAAAATATTATCACTCACTCTTAAATCCTATGAAAACCATCATTCTATCTGCTTGCCTTCTTCTGCTATCCTGTAATGCACATAAGGAATCAAAAGTCACAACCATAAATTTTTCGGAGGAGGAGAATTGTGACATCTTCTCGAATGAGTCGATGGAGCTGGCAGGCTTTACTCCGTTAGATTCTATCGGTTCACCGATTGTGAGTTCAGACTCTAAAATGGTTGAAAGCGACGGCTATTACTATTTTTTTGACAATAGTAAAATGGTTGTTCACAGGTTTGACCGTTCGGGTAAGTTTCTGAACTCTATCGGAACACGAGGTCGTGGGCCTACCGAGTACTCTGCAGTCGAAGATTTTTGTATCGATCCGGCTAACGGCAATATAGAATTCCTCTCCCTTATGGCACAACAGCTTTATATCTACAATAATGATGGTGCATTTATCTCAACATTTAAGATTCAAGGGTATCCGTACTCTTTTACAAAATTCGACGATGGATCATATCTGTTTTGCAAAGGGCAGGTTGCCGATGAAAACGTAAAAATTGGTAATGCTCAGTTATATACAATAGATAAAGCGGGGGTCGTTAAGGAGAGATATCTGCCAATTGAAAAGAATAACGCGTTTCAGACTCCGATGCGTGACGAAAGTATTCAGGTCTCAAACGGAAATGTTTTTTTCAAAGCCTGGTTCACCGGGGATGTTTATGAGATAACAAAAAGTGGCCCCAGGCACGTTACTACTATAGATTTTAAAGATAGAGCTTACGATAAAACTATTTTGGAGAAGAGTACTGATGCATTTATGGAGTTTCTTACAGCTGTAAATCCTTACAATATAGGCAGATATTTGGAAAATGAGAATTACATTTACATCTATGTAACAGATGCCAACTATCAAAAATTCTACCATCTGCTCCACAATAAAACCAGTGGAAAGACTAAAATAACAAACGCAATCCGGGACAACTCCAAATATCCGGCAATAGGTCCGGCAAAATCACTATCCCCCAATAACGAACTGCTGTTTCTTATTGATCCCATCGTAATATCAGACCTTAGAAATAACTCCGATAACCCCTTTAACGGCACTCTCGAAATTCCTTCAATATCAGATAACTCAAATGCTATACTCGTCAACTTCAAGGTGAAGTAACCCAGACAAGGTTCTTGTGAATAATTATTGTAATTTGATTATTGAAAAGTAATAATTGCATTTACATAAAATATTCAAATAATGAAAAAGCTACTAACACTATCTGAGTGAAATCTTACGTAACCTCTCCATCCCATCACGTACCACCGAAAGCGGGGTGCCGATGTTCATACGGAAAAAGCCTTCGCCGTCGGGGCCAAAGGTGAGTCCGTCGTTTAGTCCTATCTTTGCTGCGTTTAATAGTCTATCTGCAACCTCTTTATGAGGGAGCCCTGTGCCACGAAAATCAAGCCATAGCAAAAATGAACTCTGGGGTTTGATAAATGTAACCCCGGGAACCTCAGTTTTGAGAAAGTCGTAAGCGAAATCTATGTTTCTCTCAAGGTAGGGCAAAAGCTCCGCCAGCCACGGACCGCCATCTCTGTAAGCTGCCTCCATTGTTATGTGGCCGAAGATGTTTCCAAGGCCCAAGTGCAACATATTGAGTTGTTTGTTGAATTTTCCTAGGATCTCTTCACTCTCTGAGATTATTACCGAGTTGAGCATCCCTGCAATGTTAAAGGTCTTGCTTGGAGCCATTGCTGTGATGGTGTTCATAGAAATCTCGTGTGATATTCCGGCCATAATAGTATGACGGTTTCCGTAGAGGGCAAGATCTGAGTGGATATCATCCGAGAATATAATAGCGCCATATTTGCAGCAAAGTTCGCCTATTCGTTTAAGCTCGTCATAACTCCAGGCTTTACCTGTCGGGTTGTGCGAGTTGCTCATAATAACCATTTTTACCCCACCTGCAAGTTTGTCTTCAAAATCTTTCCAGTCAACTACATATCCACCATCTTCAATTTTTAAAGGTGAGCAGACAAGCTCACGTCCACAATCTTTAACAATTGAGTGGAATGGAGGGTAGACCGGGGTCTGTATTAGAACTTTGTCGCCGGGCGAAGTAAATGCCAAAACTGAAACCGGGAGCGCGGCCACAATTCCCGGAGATGATGAGAGCTGCTCAATACAAATCTTCCAGCCATACCTTTCGAGAACCCACTGAATGAAGAGCTCTTTGGACTCCCTTGAGCGGTAGGTGTAACCAAAAACACCTAGGTCACACAACCTCCTGGCTGCATCAATTACACAAGGGGGCGACTGGAAATCCATATCAGCAACCCACATCGGAAGGATATCCTCTCTTCCGAAAACCTCTCTCCGCGCATCATATTTAAAGCAGGAGCTGCCCTGGCGGTCAACTACTTTGTCAAAATCGAACATTTCTCTATTTTAATCCGGGAATCTCGGAAAGTTTATCTATATCTTACTGCTGTTCCGGCAGCGGTAACCATCAGCATTGTGCCGCCAATTGTTTCGTAATCAAGGTCAATTCCAATTATAGCATTGGCACCAAATGAAGTTGCCTGTGCAGTCATCTCCCTAATTGCATCCTCCTTCGCCTCTTTGAGAACCCTCTCATAAGAGCCGGAGCGACCACCCAGGATGTCACGGATTCCCGCTAAAAAGTCCTTAACTATATTTGCTCCAATTATAGATTCGCCAGAAACCATCCCATAGTATTGTTCTATCTCTTTTCCCTGGAGAGTAGATGTTGTTGTTAATAGCATATTAATAGGTTTTAAAAAAAGTTGTATAATCAAAATTGATCAATTCATCAAAAGTACTTTGGATAGAATTCCTATATGAAATTCTAATGAAAATAAAGTAACTATTTGGAATACAATTTTATAATGTTTAGCACCACCTCTGTCGCCTTGGCCATACTCTCAAGCGGTATATACTCATAACGCCCGTGGAAGTTGTGCCCTCCGGCAAAGATGTTTGGGCAAGGAAGCCCCATAAATGATAGTCTTGCACCGTCTGTTCCTCCTCGGATAGGTTTGATTTGAGGTTTAACTCCGGCCATCTCCATTGCCTCAACAGCTTTTTCAACAATATGATAGTGAGGCTCTACCTGTTTTTTCATATTGAAATACTGATCTTTCAACTCCAGACGGAATGTTCCGGAACCATACTTTTTGTTCATATATGTGACAGACTCTTCGATAAGATTTTTCTTGAAATCGAACTTCTCAAAGTCGTGGTCGCGGATGATATACTGGATTGTAGCCTCCTCCACAGTTCCGTCAAAGCGGATGATATGGAAGAATCCCTCATAATGCTGTGTAAACTCCGGCCTCTGCTCAACAGGTAAAAGCGAATTGAACTCAGTTCCAAGAATAATAGCATTGATCATCTTATCTTTGGCATATCCGGGGTGGATGTTTCTCCCCTGAATAAATATCTTTGCAGATGCTGCGTTAAAGTTTTCATACTCAAGCTCGCCTATCTCTCCACCATCTAGGGTGTATGCATACTCTGCACCAAACCTCTTAACATCAAATTTATCTACACCACGTCCAATCTCCTCATCGGGGGTAAAGCCTATCTTGATCTCTCCGTGTAAAAATTGTGGATTGCTCATAATATACTCTGCCGCACTCATAATCTCTGCAATACCCGCCTTATCGTCGGCAGCAAGCAGGGTTTTTCCGTCGGTAGTGATAATGGTCTGACCCTTGTATTTTAGAAGCTCCGGGAACTCCTCAACCTTCATAACCATATTTTTCTCACTGTTTATAACTATATCTTCACCATTATAGTTCTTAATTATCTGAGGATTAATACCTGCGCCGGGAGCATCCGGAGCGCTATCTACGTGGGTAATAAAGCCAATCACAGGAACCTTTTTGCCTGCAGGTAGATTCGAAGGTATGGTGGCCATCACATAACCGAATTCGTCCAGAGATGCATCTGTGATTCCCATTTCTTTAAGCTCTTTGAGCAGCATCCGTGACAGATCTAGCTGCTTGGCGGTGCTTGGTTGGGAAGATGATTCCGGGTCAGATGCTGTATCAACAGAGATATAACGCAGGAATCTTTCCAATATTTTATCTTTCATAAGTTCTTATTTTAAAATTAGCTATATAAAATTACTATGCTAAAGAAAAAGCATACTTATACCCATAACTGCCATCCCACCAATGACACCAATAATTGCAGGGTGGTGCTCTCCGTATTTCTCTGCAGTAGGGAGCAGTTCGTCAAGAGAGATGTAAACCATAATACCTGCAACTCCGGCAAGAATGATACCCATATAGGATTCGTCAAAGAAAAATGAGAGTAGAAAAAATCCTGCAATTGCACCCAATGGTTCTGCAAGGCCGGATAGAAACGAGTGTAAAAAAGCCTTCCCTTTGCTCTGAGTTGCGTAGTAGATAGGAACTGCTACCGCAATACCCTCCGGAATGTTGTGGATACCAATCGCTAAGGCAATACTTAACCCAAGATTTGGGTCGTTCATAGCAGTGATAAACGTTGCCATACCTTCCGGAAAATTGTGAATACCAATTGCAAGTGCAGACATAATACCAAGCCTCATCATCTTATCTTTACTAACTTTTGTGCTTCCCTCTCTTATTGATAAATCTCCGGGTTCGTGAGGATTCTCGTTTGAAGGGACAAGGTAGTCGATGATGGCAATAATTGCAATTCCGGCGAAAAAGGATATTAGGGTAATTATACTCCCCTTTCTCTCTCCAAAAAGAGCAGACAGAGATTCGTTTGCATTGCCGTATATCTCTACAAGAGAGATAAATATCATAACACCGGCAGAAAAACCGAGAGATATAGCAAGAAACTTAGGAGAAAACCTTTTTGAGAAAAGTACAACCGCACTACCTATTGTTGTAGAAAGACCTGCAAAAAGGGTAAGACCGAATGCGAACCAAACATTACCATCCATAATTGTAAAGAGAATATTTAATTGAAATGTGTGGCTATTTCTCCAGCTTGGCTCTTAAACTGTCCCAGGCAAGGTAAACGATTATTATAGCATACATAAAGAGAGCTAGATACTCGGCCGGTACAGACTCCATCCACTCTTTATTGGTTAAATTGATGCCTGCAAAACGAATAATTGCACTCATAACTCCCATTAGGGCTCCACCGGCAATAAACCCGGATGCAATAAGTGTTCCTCTCTCTTTTCGCTCATTATTAAGATTTTCATCTTTACTTCTTGTAGAGACAAACCAGGCAACTGCTCCACCAACCAGAAGAGGAAGGTTAAGTTCCAGAGGGATAAACATACCCAGAGAGAAGGCTAGGGCAGGGATACCAAGGAATGCAAGTGTTATAGAGATAATTGCCCCGATTCCGTAAAGAAGCCACGGAGCTCCGCCACCTGACATCAGCGGTTCAATTACTGCCGCCATAGCATTTGCCTGAGGGGCAACCAGAGCATTCTCTCCAACAAACCCGTAGGTCTTGTTCAGAATTATCATCACTCCTCCTACTGTTGCAGCTGCCACAATTGTTCCGAGAAACTTCCACTGCTGCTGTTTTATAGGAGTTGACCCCAGCCAGTAACCAATCTTTAAATCTGTAATAAAGGCACCTGCAACGGAGAGAGCTGTACAGACAACACCCCCGATTATCAAAGCGGCTGTCATACCTGCTGTACCCTTAAGCCCTGAGGCGACCAAAATAACAGAGGCAAGAATAAGTGTCATAAGTGTCATCCCGCTTACCGGGTTGGTTCCTACAATCGCAATTGCATTTGCTGCTACGGTGGTGAAGAGGAAGGCAATAATACCAACTACCAGAATTGCTATAACTGCGTGGAATAAGTTATTTACTACACCAAAATAGAAGAAGATGAAGGTTGCAGCAAGTGCTATAACAATACCGATCGCAACTATCTTCATAGGTAGATCTTTTTGAGTCCTTGGCACATTTGTATTAACATCCGGGCCACCTTTGAACTCCTTTGCAGCCATACCGAAAGCTGTCTTAATAATTCCTGCAGATCTAATAATTCCAATAATACCTGCTGTGGCAATACCACCAATACCGATATGCCTTCCGTAATCACGGAAGATCTGTTCAGGTGTCATTTGTGAGATTGTCTGAGTTATACCCGTACCCATCAGGTCAATAACCTGTGTACCGAAAAAGATATTCATCAGAGGAATTACTCCGAACCATATGAGCATTGAGCCGCAGCAGATAATAAAGGCATATTTAAGACCTACAATATATCCAAGTCCCAGAACTGCAGCACCTACGTTTATCTTAAGAAGCACCTTAGCCTTAGTGGCAACCATCTCTCCAAAAGGCAAAACTTTGGATGAGAAAACCTCAGACCAAAAACCGAAGGTAGAGACTATAAAGTCGTAAAGACCTCCAACAAGACCGCTCATTAAAAGAACCTTAGCACTGCTGCCTCCGCTCTCTCCGCTTACAAGAACCTGAGTTGTGGCTGTTGCTTCCGGGAAAGGATACTTCCCGTGCATATCGGAGACAAAATATTTTCTGAATGGAATCAGGAACAGAATACCTAAAACTCCTCCCAGGAGTGAACTCATAAACACCTTTGCAAAATCTACAGTGAGCTCCGGGTATTTTGCCTGAAGTATATAGAGAGCAGGCATTGTAAAGATAGCCCCTGCAACAATAGCTCCCGAACTGGCCCCTATTGACTGGATAATAACATTCTCTCCAAGAGCATTTTTCCTCTTTAAAGCGCCTGAAAGGCCAACTGCAATAATGGCGATAGGAATAGCTGCTTCAAATACCTGACCAACTTTCAGACCCAGATAGGCAGCTGCTGCCGAAAAAATAACTGTCATAATTACACCCATAAAAACAGACCAGGGTGTCACTTCGGGATAGCTCTTTCCCGCAGACATAATTGGGTTATATTCTTCACCCTCTTTTAATTCGCGATAAGCGTTTTCCGGGAGCCCTTTTGGCTTGCTGTTATTATGTTCCATATCTTTTTTTAAGTTTAGTCTCCAAAGATAATGATTTTATAAATATTTCTTTTACCTTTGCCCCGATAATGAAATATAACAGCGCACATATCAATTCTAACTTTAATCATAGACACGTCCGACGATGTGCCTAGGAAGGGCAGCTGTATAAAATTCGGCCTTGTGCCGTAAATCTACGCAGGTATAGTCTCCTGCATATTATTTACATACTTACATTTTAAACTGTTTAATTCTACGATGAATATAAACATTTATGTGGCTGATTCAAGTCACGTTATATACGCAGATGCTATCTGCGAGTTGGTATATATCTCTGCATTGGAGCGCGGAACCGGAATAGCAAAGAGGAGTCCGGAGTATATTGCCCATAAAATGGTCTCATCAAAGGCTGTAATAGCATTGGATGGTAAAGAGCTTGCCGGATTTGCATATATAGAGACCTGGAGCCACAGCAAATTTGTGGCAAACTCAGGCCTTATTATTGCTCATAAATACAGAAACCAAGGTTTGGCAAAAAAGGTGAAGACCAAGATATTTGAACTCTCAAAAAAGCTCTATCCCAACGCTAAGATATTCAGCATTACTACCGGGCTTGCAATAATGAAACTCAATACCCAGTTAGGATTTAAACCTGTAACCTTCTCAGAACTTACAGCCGATAAGGAGTTTTGGAAAGGGTGTCAGGGTTGCAGAAACTTTGATGTTCTTCAGAGAAACGACTATAAGATGTGCCTCTGTACCGGGCTTCTCTACGACCCCGCCGAAGTTCCAAAGTCAAAATTTACTCCGGCATTGGTGTCTGCAGGGAAAACGCTTATAATTAATCCATTGGTTAAGATTAATTCAATTATTTCGTCAAAAAAGCAGTAAAATGAAGGAGAAGGTTGTATTAGCATTCAGCGGTGGTCTGGATACATCATTTTGTGTTCCCTATCTTAAAGAGGAGAAGGGGTTGGAGGTGCATACAGTAATGGTTAACACAGGGGGGTTCTCTCCCGAAGAGGAGCGTCGTATAGAGCAGAGAGCTCTGGAGCTTGGAGTTGCCTCTCACGTAAATATTAATGTGGTGGAGGAGTATTACCAAAAAGGTATAAAGTATCTATTATTCGGAAACATATTAAAGAATTCAACATATCCGCTCTCCGTCAGTTCCGAGAGAATTTTTCAGGCAATAGCAGTACTGGATCACGTTAAAAAACTTAATGCCGGTTTTGTTGCCCACGGGAGCACAGGAGCGGGAAACGACCAGGTGAGATTTGACCTGGTTTTTGAGGTTATGGCCCCTACAGTTAAAGTTCTGGCACCAATAAGAGAGCTCTCACTTACCAGGATAGAGGAGATAAACTATCTACAGAGCAAAGGGTTTAACTTCTCGTGGGAAAAGGCCAAATACTCTATAAACCAGGGCTTATGGGGTACTAGTGTCGGAGGAGTTGAGACACTCTCTTCCGGAGGAGTGCTTCCGGAAGATGCATACCCAACGCAGATATCCCTTACAGAACCCGTTAGAATTAAGATAACTTTTGAAAAGGGCGAGCCTGTTGCACTTAATGGAAAGAGAGATACTCCGGTGGAGATTATCAGGTCGATAAACGAGCTGGGCGGAAAATACGGAGTAGGCAGAGATATGCACGTTGGAGATACCATTATCGGAATTAAGGGGAGGGTAGGGTTTGAGGCTCCAGCTCCGCTTATCCTGGTAAAAAGTCACCACCTGCTTGAGAAGCACACATTAACAAAAGGTCAGTTATATTGGAAAGAGCAGCTTGCCGGATGGTATGGTCAGTTGATGCACGAGGCTCAGTATCTGGATCCTTTGATGAGAAACATAGAGGTGTTTATGGATGATACTCAAAAGTATGTAACAGGAGTTGTTGAGGCAGAGTTGCGCCCTTACCATTTTGCAATTTTAGGTTGTGAAACCCCATTCGACCTTATGAGCAGCAAGTTCGGAGAGTATGGCGAGGCAAATAAATCCTTCACCGGGCAGGATGTAATAGGATTCACCAAGGTTCTTGCCAACCCATTAAAAATTTATTATTCTGTACATAAAGATGATTAGAGTTGCAATTGCCGGAGGTACCGGATATACTGCCGGGGAGCTCCTGAGAATACTCCTAAACCATCCTCTGGTGGAAATTTCTGCTGTTTTAAGCAGCACGCTTGCCGGGGAGATGGTGTCGTCTGTTCATAAAGATCTCACAGGAGATACGGATATGCGTTTCACATCCCACCTCAACTCTCCACAGGGGCGTAAGGAGGTTGATCTCGTCTTTCTCACTCTGGGTCACGGTCTCTCAAAGAAATATCTGGATGAGTTGAATCTACCCGAAAGCTGTAAAATAGTAGATTTGGGAAATGATTTTAGATTGGACTCGCACTATAAAGGCGAAGATTTTGTATATGGGCTTTGCGAACTCAACAGAGATGAGATAATCAAAGCTAAGTATATAGCAAACCCGGGATGTTTTGCCACATCAATTCTTTTGGCTCTTTTACCACTGGCTATTGCTACTAAATTGAATGATGATATCCATATTCACGCTATTACAGGATCTACAGGAGCAGGAAAGAGCCTCTCCGAGAGTACCCACTTCAGTTATAGAGAGTCCAATATATCTGTATACAAACCATTTACCCATCAGCATCTGGGAGAGATTAAGCGAGTTTTGGGTACCCTCACCACCCAAGATTTACCATCTGCCTCCAAAGAGCTTCCCGCAGCTTCAAGAGAACTCCCAACGATAAATTTTGTTCCTATAAGAGGAGATTTTACCAGGGGTATCTTTGCAAGCATCTACACAAAAATCTCCGGAGACTTAACTTTAGAGGAGGTATACTCGCTCTATAACAACTTCTACTCCGGTTCTCCTTTTGTGAAAATCTCCCGCGAACCCATATCTATGAAAGAGGTTGTTAATACAAATAAATCTCTTTTACACATAGAGAGCCATAATGGTTACTGGCATATAACATCTGCAATTGATAACCTCCTTAAAGGGGCATCCGGCCAGGCAGTCCAAAATATGAATCTTATGTTCTCCATTGAGGAGAGCTGCGCTCTTAAACTAAAGGGTAGCGCCTTTTAATTGATATTGATATGAATACATTTGATGTATATAAACTGTGGCCAATAGAGCCGGTTAGAGCAAAAGGTTGTCGAGTCTGGGACAAAGATGAGGTAGAGTATCTGGACTTCTATGGAGGTCACGCAGTAATCTCCGTGGGGCATTCACACCCTAAATATAATGGGAGGATTATTAATCAGCTGGAGAAGATATCTTTCTACTCAAATTCGGTCTTAAATTCGCTTCAACAGGAGCTTGCCCAAAGATTAGGCAGGGTTAGCGGTTACGAAGATTACTCTCTTTTTCTCTCTAACTCAGGGGCTGAAGCAAACGAAAATGCACTCAAACTTGCCTCATTTCATACCGGTAAGTCCAAGGTTCTTGCATTCAGAGGATCGTTTCACGGACGAAGCTCAGGTGCTGTTGCTGTTACCGATATACCTAAGATTAGCAGCCCTTTCAACTCATTTCATAAAGTAGAATTTATTCAGCTTAACGATATTGAGGGTGTAAAGAGAGAGCTCTCTACCGGGGAGTATGCAGCTGTGATAGTTGAGGGAATCCAGGGTGTAGCAGGAATCTACTCTCCCGAGAGTTCATTCCTTAAATTGCTTGCAGAGTTGACCAAAAGAGAGGGAGTTGTACTCATTTTAGATGAGGTTCAGAGCGGATATGGAAGGACAGGGAAGTTTTTTGCACATCAACAATCAGGTATTAATGCAGATATAATAACAACTGCTAAAGGGATGGGCAATGGATTCCCAATTGGCGGGACTATCATATCCCCAATGTTTGAAGCTGTTCAGGGTATGCTGGGTACAACATTCGGAGGAAATCATCTTGCCTGTGCTGCCGCAATTGCAGTGCTTGATATTATTGAAAACGAGGGCCTTGTAGAGTCTGCTGCACTCAAGGGAGCCTATTTGAAGAGTGGCTTGAAGAGAATATTGGATAATCATCCCGATGTAGTGATAACTGAGATCAGAGGTGAAGGGCTTATGATTGGAGTTGAAATGAGTGCCAATTTTATAGCTGTTAGAGATAGTCTTCTATATGACCAGAGAGTCTTTACAGGTGGTGCAAAGAGCAACATAATTCGCCTGCTTCCTCCCTTAACCGTAACAATGGAGGAGATTGACCTCTTTTTATTCAGATTTGAAAAGGCCATTATTAAAATCAAAGAGTCACATAATTTATGAAAAAATTTACCTGTGTTAACGATATTGGGCCTCTTAACAAAGCGCTTGAGCTTGCAAAAGAGGTTAAAACAAGTCCATTTGCAGACTCTGCCCTTGGAAAAGACAAGACATTGTTGATGATTTTTTTCAACTCCAGTTTAAGAACCAGGCTTAGTACTCAAAAGGCCGCTATGAACCTGGGAATGAATGTTATTGTCCTGGATATTAACCAGGGAGCCTGGAAGCTTGAGACAGAGAGAGGTGTAATAATGGATGGCGATAAACCGGAGCATATCCTTGAGGCAATTCCTGTAATGGGCTCATATTGTGACATTATTGGAGTAAGAGCTTTTGCCGGGCTTCAGAACAAAACAGAAGATTATAATGAGGTTGTAATCAACCAGTTCATTGAATACTCCGGCAGACCTGTATTTAGTATGGAGGCTGCAACCAGACACCCTCTCCAGAGCTTTGCAGATCTTATTACTATAGAGGAGTATAAAACAGTAAAAAGACCAAAGGTTGTTTTAACCTGGGCTCCACACCCCAAAGCCCTTCCGCAGGCTGTTGCCAACTCCTTTGCAGAGTGGATCAACAGGAGCGACTATGAATTTGTAATCACCCACCCACAAGGGTATGAGCTCTCTGCCGATTTTGTAGGAAATGCTAAAGTAGAGTATGACAATCTTAAAGCTTTTGAGAGTGCAGATTTCATATATGCCAAAAACTGGTCTTCATTTAATGACGCTACTTATGGTCAGATCTTAAACATCGATAGAAGTTGGATGGTAGATTCTGCAAAGATGCAACTCACCAACAATGCTAAATTTATGCACTGTTTACCAGTCAGGAGAAATATGATTGTTAGTGACGATGTAATAGAGGGGAGGGATTCAATCGTTGTTCCGCAAGCTGCAAACAGAGTGGTATCTGCACAGGTTGTTATAAAAGAGATGCTCAAAGCACTATAGGAAATATATAAATCATCAATTTTAGCAATTCTTAAAAAAGCTTGTAATGAAAATATTAACAGTAATTAAAATTGGAGGAAACATTATTGACCGGCCGGATGAGCTGGATGTTTTCCTTGAAAAATTTGAAAAAATTGATGGTCCCAAGATACTTGTACACGGTGGCGGAGTTTTGGCAAGCGAGATAGCAGACAAATTGGGAATCAAAACAAAGATGCATCAGGGTAGAAGAATTACAGATCTGGAGACGTTAAAACTGGTATCAATGGTCTATGCTGGATGGATAAATAAGAGTATTGTTGCAAAATTGCAAAAGATTGGATGTAACTCAATCGGTTTATCCGGAGCTGATGCAGATTGTGTCCCTGCTATAAGAAGATCTCCTGTCCCGGTAGATTTTGGCTACGTTGGTGATGTAGATCCTCAACAGATTAACTCAGGATTCCTGCTTAGTATGCTGGGAAAAGGGATTACTCCGGTATTTTGTGCAATCACACACGATCGAAACGGATCTATCCTTAATACAAATGCAGATACAATGGCATCTTCAATAGCCATTGCTCTCTCCAGAGATTACTACACCAGACTAATCTACTGTTTTGAAAAACAGGGAGTACTCTCAAATCCTGATGATGAGGACTCAATAATTCCACTTATTACAAGGGTAAGTTATGAATCAATAAAGGCTGCGGGAGTTGTAAGAGACGGTATGATTCCTAAGATGGACAATGCTTTCTATGCAATTGATAACGGAGTATCTGAGGTATTTATCAAACACGCCACAAACCTGGGTAACGACAAGGGAACAGTTTTAAAGTAGCAGTAAAATAACTAGTTATAACCAATAAGAGTATTTAGGATGAGCTCTGCTAAAAGTGATACAGAATTAATTAACTATCTGGAAGATGCTGCTAATCTTCTGAGAAAGATGATCTCTGTACCTTCATTTTCATCTGAGGAGTCTATGTGTGCGGCAATAGTGTCTGCCTATCTTAAATCAAAAGGAGTTAGAGTTGAGAGGGTTAAAAACAATATTATTGCTCGTTTAAACTGCTCCGAACATCAAACACCTGTTTTAGTGCTAAACTCTCATATAGACACAGTAAGGCCTACAAGTGGCTATACATTCGATCCGTTTAACCCCCCTTATGATCAAAACAGGATTCTGGGGCTTGGAAGCAATGATGCAGGAGCATCTGTAGTTTCAATGATTCAGGCTTTTTTGTGGTTTAAGGAGCGAGGCAAATTGAATTTTAATCTGCTTCTGATTATATCTGCAGAGGAGGAGAACTCCGGAGCAGAAGGTATATCGCTTGCTTTGAATGAGGTTGGGAGGATCGATGCTGCTATAGTGGGGGAGCCTACGCAGATGAAAGCGGCTGTTGCAGAGAGGGGTCTTCTCGTTATTGACGGGAGTGCAAAGGGTGTGAGTGGTCACGCAGCGAGGGGAGAGGGAGTTAACTCTATCTATATTGCATTGGATGAGATACTAAAGATTAAAGAGTATAAGTTTAAGAGGATATCTCCATTGATGGGTGAGGTGAAGATGACTGTCACCCAGATTAATGCAGGCTCTCAGCATAATGTTGTACCCGAGTTATGCAACTTTGTTATAGATATAAGACCAACAGATGTGTACCAAAACAGCGAAATATTGGATGAACTTAACCAATTTATAAACTGCGATCTAAAAGCCAGAAAATTAACCAACAGATCATCTGCAACTCCTATAGGTCATCCGCTAATGAAAACTTTGGAGCTCTGTTCTGTAGAGAGCTATGTTTCGCCCACAACATCTGACTGGATGAGGTTGAGTGCGCCGGCAATAAAGATGGGTCCAGGAGATTCGTCAAGATCGCATAGGGCAGACGAATATGTTACTATGAATGAGCTTTCCGAGGGTATAAAAGGATATGTAAATTTTATTGAAAAGTTAAATTTTAAGATATGAGCACTTTATGGAATAAGGGGTTGAGTGCAGATGCCCAGGTTGAGAGATTTACGGTGGGTCGTGACAGGGAGCTTGACCTTCGTCTTGCACCCTTTGATGTAAAGGGTTCACTTGCACATATTAAGATGCTTGAGAGTATATCACTTTTGACATCTGCAGAGCTGGAGTTGCTAACAAAAGAGCTTAAGTTGATAGAGGAGGAGATTGCCTCCGGTAGCTTTAAACTGGAAGATGGTGTTGAGGATATTCACTCACAAATTGAGCTTATCCTTACCGAAAGAGTGGGAGATGTGGGTAAGAAGATCCATAGTGGAAGATCCAGGAATGACCAGGTTCTTACAGATATTAAGCTATATCTGAAATGGGAGATAAGCTCCCTCAAAGATGAGATTGTAGCGCTCTTTAGCCTTTTGCAAAAACTGAGTGAGGAGAACAAAGAGGTTCTAATGCCGGGATACACTCACGGGCAGATAGCTATGCCCTCATCTTTCGGCCTTTGGTTTGGAGCCTATGCAGAGACCCTTGTTGACGATATCTATATGT
>CAYGOE010000039.1:0-19078 GCA_964351405.1 uncultured Muribaculaceae bacterium
AGGATAACCATACCTGCTCCAGGAGTGAACTGTTCAATAAGTTTAAGTGTAACAGGAAGAGTTTTGGCTCTTAATAACGTTATCTCCAGCCAGGTACTAAAGCATAGTACAAAGAGTGGGGCGAAAACAGCATAAAATATTATAAGAGAATATATAACTGTTTTCGTTCTCCTTTTTAATGCCCAACCGTATGTATATATTATCAAGAAAATAAATGGGAAAAACGAGACGAATTGAAACAGATGTTCGAGTAGTAAGGTTTTTGTTTTATCCGGATGTGGAGGATACCAAGCAAATCCATCCAGCAACCTGGTAATTACCAGCAATGCCAGAACAGCAAAAATATTGAAAAAATATTGGTGCTTGTTATAAAGTGCTTTTATCATTGTAATAATTCAATACAAAGATAGCAATCCAGATTATTAATCAATCCAACATATTTCACTATTTTTGTGGGAATGAACTCCGATAATAAAATAGCCGACACACCCCTTATGAGGCAGTACTTCGCCATCAAAGCGAAGCATCCGGAGGCCATTTTACTCTTTCGTGTCGGTGACTTTTACGAGACATTTTCACAGGATGCTATAATCGCCTCTAAGGTTTTAGGAATAGTTCTTACCCGAAGGGCAAACGGAGCAGCCTCCTATGTAGAGCTCGCAGGATTTCCCCACCACTCGATAGACAGCTATCTGCCTAAATTGGTAAGAGCCGGATATAAGGTGGCAATCTGCGACCAACTGGAAGATCCCAAACTGACCAAGAAGATTGTAAAACGGGGAATCACAGAGCTGGTAACTCCCGGTGTTGCATATAACGACCTGCTACTCTCCAACAAGGAGAACAACTACCTCTGCTCGCTCTATTTCCAGAAAGATCTTGCGGGGATAGCATTTCTGGATATATCTACCGGGTCATTTCACGTAGCTAGCGGCTCTTATGCCTACATTGAGCTGCTTCTTGCAAGTATGTCACCAAAAGAGGTATTGATAGAGCGCTCATACAGAAA
This sequence comes from uncultured Muribaculaceae bacterium, assembly GCA_964351405.1. Taxonomy (GTDB): domain Bacteria; phylum Bacteroidota; class Bacteroidia; order Bacteroidales; family UBA932; genus Bact-08. The sequence goes on from CAYGOE010000039.1 coordinate 1,010, forward strand.
GGGCTTTGAGGAGAAATTCGGGAATGAATACTTTGTCTCCACAATGGATGAGTGGGCATTTGTCCCTGAGGCGGCGCTGGAGAAACTGAAAACACATTTTGGCATCCCATCCCTCAAAGGGTTTGGAATTGAGAATATGCCACTGGCAATAACCGCCGCCGGAGCAATCCTCTTCTATCTGGAGCTCACCCGACACGAAGGGCTGGGGCACCTCTGCTCCATCTCCCGTCTGGATGAGGGGGAGTATGTGTGGATAGATAAATTCACATTTCGCAATCTGGAGGTCTTTGACGGATATCATCAAGGGGCAGCATCTCTAATTAAAACTATTGACAGGTGCTCTACCCCTATGGGGGCCAGAAACTTGCGCAACTGGTTGGCAATGCCGCTAAAGAATATTGACGATCTGAATATCCGCCTTAATATTGTGGAGCACCTCTTTAACTCAGGCTCCTCCGGGGATGATAGTATCACGCTAAAAGAGCAGCTTCGGGCATATCTGCACGATGTGGGCGACCTGGAGAGGGTTGTCTCAAAAGCTGCTGCAGGCAGAATCTCCCCACGCGAGGTGACTATGCTCAAAAGAGGACTTGAACAGGTCGCCCCAATCAAAGAGCTCTGCTCAACCTGTGGCTCTAAGGAGCTTGCCAACCTGGCGCTACAACTGGATTGCTGCACCTCTCTTCTGGAAAAACTTGACAGGGAGATGCTTGCAGATCCTGCAGGTATGATTGGAAAGGGAGACGTTATTGCAAAGGGAGTAAATGAGGAGCTGGATACACTGCGCAATATTGCCCGCCACGGCAAGGATATTCTCATCGATATACAGAGTAGGGAGAGTGAGAGAACGGGAATCAGCTCATTGAAAATTAGTTTCAACAATGTGTTCGGGTACTATCTTGAGGTGCGCAACACCCACAAAGATAAGGTTCCTGCAGATTGGATCCGTAAACAGACCCTTGTGAGTGCAGAGAGATACATTACGGAGGAGCTCAAGGAGTATGAAGAGAAGATTCTTGGAGCAGAGGAGAAGATGCTCATTCTGGAGCAGCTGCTCTTTAATGAAATTATATCTGCAATTCAAAAAAACATCTCCGCTATTCAGAAAAATGCATTCGAACTCGCCACTCTGGATTGCCTTGCCGGTTTCGCTCACCTGGCGCAGGAGAGAAAATATTGCCGCCCGCAACTCAACCTTGGTACTGCTCTTGAAATTATTGAGGGGAGGCATCCTGTTATTGAGGCTCTTATGCCTGCAGGTGAGGAGTATATTGCAAATGACCTCACACTGGATAACGAGAACCAGCAGATAATAATACTTACAGGACCAAATATGGCCGGTAAAAGCGCCCTGCTCCGCCAGACAGCACTGATTGTCCTTATGGCCCAAATCGGCTCTTTTGTTCCGGCAAAAGCTGCAAACATCGGAATCATAGATAAGATCTTCACCCGGGTGGGTGCCTCCGATAACATTACCAAAGGGGAGTCCACATTTATGGTAGAGATGCTGGAGACTGCTACAATTCTGCACAATCTCTCATCTCGCTCCTTAGTACTGCTGGACGAGATTGGTCGCGGAACAAGTACTTATGACGGAATGTCAATCGCCTGGGCTATTGTAGAGTATCTGCACGAACACCCGGAACACAGGGCAAAAACCCTTTTCGCAACTCACTACCACGAGCTTAATGACCTCGAGGATAAGTTTGCCAGGGTAAAAAACTGGCACATATCTGTAAAAGAGGTAGAAAAAAGAGTTATCTTTCTGCGAAAATTGAGCAGGGGCGGTGTTGCTCACAGTTTTGGGATACACGTTGCCAGAATGGCCGGTATGCCCAGAGATGTTGTCTCCAAGGCAGAGAGAGTGCTCCGGCAACTGGAGAGCAGCGGGAAAAAAGGTGGAACAAAAAAGAGGGTTTCAGATAACGAAGATGCAATGCAGCTCTCGTTTTTCCAACTGGAAGATCCTCTTCTGATATCAATACGGGACGAACTGCGGGAGATGGACATCAACTCTCTCTCTCCACTGGACGCCTTCGACAAATTAAGAAATTTAAAAAAGAGACTCGGTCTTTAAGGAGGGCAGATGATTAAATTTTATAGAAGAGTTACGATGGTATCTAAGCTTATGGCAGAGAGTATCATCTTCGCATTTGGATCACTTAAAGGGGATAGGTTCAGGACCTTTCTCTCTCTCTTTGGTGTCTCCATTGGGATATTCTCCATAGTTACAGTATTTACCGCCATTGACGCTCTTAAGTCAAATGTGGAGAGCGGACTCAACAGCTTCGGGTCCACTACTGTCTATGTTCAGCAGTTCCCTTTTGCTCCAGAAGATGGAACAGAGTATAAATGGTGGGAGTTTCGCACCAGACCTCGACCAAAATATGAAGAGTACACATTTCTAAAGACTAACTCCAAAACTCTTGACGCAATAGCATTTGTGACGTTCACCGGAATGAATGTAAAATACCGCCGAAACTCATTTAACGGAGGGTTTGTTACCGCACCCACATTCGAATGGAATATGGTAGCAAATGTAGATATTGAGATTGGACGCTACTTCTCGATATATGAGACACAATCTGCAGTACCGGTTGTTATTCTTGGTAACTCTGTTGCAGAGATTATTTTTGCCGGAGAGGATCCGCTAAATAAGGTTATCAAGGTTGGCAATAGCAATGCCCGCGTAATTGGGGTTATGAAGAAAGCGGGAGAGAGCATAGTGAACATCTTCGACACAGACAACTCAATTCTTGTTCCCTACAGTTTTGCGTCAAATCTCTTTAACGTAAAGAGATCTGACGCTATGATTTGTCTTAAACCGCTGGATGGTGTTAGCCGTGATGAGTTTATTCAGGAGATGAGGCTGTTACTAAGGTCTGTCCGAAGACTAAAGCCTAAACAGAAAGACAACTTTGCCCTCAATGAGATGACGTTTCTGCTAAACTCCACCAAAGAGATCTTTGCCGGAATCTCTCTTGCAGGCTGGGTTATCGGTGGGTTCTCAATTCTAATCGGCGGGTTCGGGATCGCAAATATTATGTTCGTCTCTGTTAAAGAGCGAACAAACCTGATAGGAATTCAAAAAGCGTTGGGTGCAAAGAAATATACAATTCTTACACAATTCCTTGCAGAGGCTGCCGCTCTTGCAATTGTGGGAGGTGCAATAGGGATATTTATGGTCTTTCTCGTTGTAGCTGCAATTGGCAGCAACGAATCCTTCCCGATGCAGCTGAGCATCTACAACATAATTCGTGGATTGGTAATATCCTCTTTAATAGGTATTATTGCAGGATTTGTTCCGGCCTATACAGCTGCCAATCTCAACCCTGTTGAGGCGATAAACTCTAAGTAGCAGGTTGTTGTAAACATCTCTCCAGCAGGTTTGTAAGCTCTACAAACTGCTCAACAGAGAGCTGCTCCGGCCTCTTGGTCATTAATATATGCTCAGGTAGAGTCACTCCGCCCGCTATAGGCTTAATAGAGTTCCTTATGGTCTTTCTCCTTTGGTTAAAAGTTGTCTTTATTACATTTTTGAACAACACCTCATCGCACCCCAGCGATGTTCTTAAATTTCTCTTTATCCTTATAACTGCAGATTTTACCTTGGGTGGAGGGGTAAATGAGTTTTCGTCTACGGTAAAGAGGTACTCAATGTCGTACCACGCCTGCAGTAGCACAGATAGTATTCCGTAACTCTTGTTTCCCGGAGGAGATGCAAGCCTCTCCGCCACCTCTTTTTGTAACATCCCCACAACCTGAGGTACCCTCTCCCGATACTCAAGCACCTTGAAGAATATCTGAGAAGATATGTTGTATGGGAAGTTTCCAATAACCATAAAATCTCCGGAAAAGATATTTGCAAGATCCATCTTAAGAAAATCACCTTCAATAAGTGCAGATCCCAGATTTGGATAGTGGATCTTTAGAAATTCAACAGACTCACTGTCTATCTCTACTAAAACCAGATCTATTTTTGGGTTATTAACAAGATATTGAGTGAGGACACCCGTTCCCGGTCCAACCTCAATTACATTTGTACCTCCGGCTATACTCTCCTCTGGAATCTGGAGCGCCTCTACAATTCTTGTGGCAATTTTTTGGTCTTTCAAAAAGTGTTGACCAAGTGCTTTTTTAGCTCTTACATACATAGTGCAAAGATAGGGAAATTAAAACTATGCATTGAACGGGTCACCAATTTCTATTAAATCTAAGCACAATAGGCAGATGATCACTAAGTCCCCCGTTATACCTGGGCCCGATATAGGTTCTTTTTGGTTTAAATCCGGTATATGCCCTGTCCCTCTCCATCAAATATGGTGGGGAGAAGAGAGTAAAACACTCATCCCCGGTAGAGATAGGCTCTCTGATATCCAAAAGATTCTGCGAAACCATAAACATATCTATCTGCTCCCACACCCCCTTATACTTAATTGTCCCCGACTCTTTTACCCTAGCACCACCCACCTTGTTTTTTTCATCTTCTTTCTCTTCTCCCCTCTCTTTCTGACCCATCTTGTCACCTTGACCTCCTCTCCGTTTTTGATCTCCAAAAATTCTCTCTCCAAGAGGCCTCCTCCCACCCTGCCTGTAACTCCGGAGAACTTTTAAATTGCATCTAAAATGAATGTTTTTAATCACCTCAGAATCCGGTGTGTCATTAAAGTCTCCCATCACCAAGATATTTGCCCTACTGCTCTTTGCAAGAATTGAGTCACACACACCGGCCAGAGCATCTGCAGCAGCCTCCCTGTAAGGAGCAGAGGCATTCACTCCCCCAAGCTTTGATGGCCAGTGGTTTACAAATACGTGCACAGTATCCAAGTCGTGAAAAACACCCTTGCTGTAGAGAATCTCTCTGGTGACATAGGGCTCAGTAGAGTCTGTTGAATGAACCTTTATAGAGTCTGCAGTGTCAGTAACCCTTACCTTAATAAAGCTGTTTTTAAGCGGCCGATACTGACGGCGGCAATACAGTAAAGCCACATCAATCCCTCGCCTATCCGGAGAGTCTCTGTGAATAATTGCAAACCCACCCATCGCCAGCGGGGTCTCATAGATAAGCTGATTAAGAACATATCTGTTCTCAACCTCAGCGAATCCTATAAGAGCCGGAAAAACTCCTATATCGATAATTGTTTTCGCTATTCCGTTTCGTTTATCAATAAAACGGCTCCTTGTCCACCGTTTCTCCCCTGTTGGGATAAAGGTTCCATCCTCCTTGCCGGGATCAAATCTGGTGTCAAAAAAATTCTCCAGATTCCAGAAAACAATAATGTAATCCTTCACGCTATCGTGAGGGTTACCCTGCGGCCGGCTGCTTGCCGGCCCTACACAAAATGTAAAACAGATTATCAATACAAATCTTACCATTGGGGAGAGTCGCTGTTAAATGCGTTACAAACATAAAAACTATATAACTAAAAGCAATTTTACTGCAGCATAAATATCTGATTCTAAGCATAAATTATCTGAATTTAGATTTATCCCCCTTTTTTTGCTAATTTCGCACCCTCAAAAAAGTAGTTGTATATAATTATTAGTAAAATATAAGATAATGGCACTTCAATGTGGAATAGTTGGACTTCCCAACGTAGGCAAATCGACACTCTTTAATTGCATCAGTTCGGGTAAGGCTCAATCTGCAAACTTCCCTTTTTGCACAATAGAGCCCAACATAGGCTCAACAGTTGTTCCGGATGAGCGGCTTCAGGTTCTGGAGAAGCTGGTAAAACCCCATAGGGTTGTTCCTGCAACTGTAGAGATTGTAGATATCGCAGGTTTAGTAAAGGGTGCCAGCAAGGGAGAGGGGCTTGGAAATCAATTTCTTGCAAACATTCGCGAAACAGATGCAATCATTCACGTGCTTCGCTGTTTTGACGATGACAATATTGTGCACGTAGATGGAAACATCAACCCGGTAAGGGATAAGGAGATAATTGATACTGAGCTGCAGATCAAAGATCTCGACACTGTTGAGAGTCGTATAAACAAGGTTCAGAAGATGGCACAAACCGGTGGCGATAAAAATGCCAAACGGATGTACGATATACTGGTTAAGTTTAAAGAGGCTTTGGTTCAGGGAAAGTCTGCCAGAACAGTTATCTTCGAAAACGCCGAGGATGCAAAGATGTCTAAAGAGCTGTTTCTTCTTACCAATAAGCCTGTTCTATATGTTTGTAATGTAGATGAGGCCTCGGCTAAAGATGGAAATGCTTATGTAGATTTGGTTCGCGAGGCAATAAAAGATGAAGATGCCGAACTGCTGGTTGTGGCAGCTAAGATAGAGTCCGAGATAGCAGAGCTGGATACATTTGAGGAGAGGGAGATGTTTTTAAACGAAATCGGTCTAAACTCTTCCGGAGTTGCCCGCCTTATAAGATCTGCCTACTCTCTGCTCAACCTGGAGACCTACTTTACAGCCGGCATCCAGGAGGTGAGGGCGTGGACCTATCCAAGAGGATTCAAGGCACCACAGGCTGCGGGAGTGATTCACACCGACTTCGAAAAGGGTTTTATCCGCGCAGAGGTTATCAAATACAGCGATTATGTAAAATACGGAACCGAAGCCGCCTGCAAAGAGGCCGGAAAGATGGCCGTAGAGGGTAAAGAATACGTTGTCCAGGATGGTGATATAATGCACTTCCGGTTTAATGTTTAAATATCCGCTTCAGAAATAGTTATTTAAATCGCTGGAAATCATCGAAATCCCACGATGCTTGGCAAGGTTAAAAGAACTTCGCTCTATTATCTTGTACCTTTGCTTTCTTCTCCAGTATTGATGGAATCATTTGAATCTGGTAGCTGAAAGCTTGCAGGCCTGCTGTTTTTGCGTCGTCTTCTGTAAAGAATGCCCCTGTCTCCCTTGAATCTACCTGGAAGATGTAAACTCCCACATTACCCGCAACCGGGCCTACAAGAGTATTTGGCTGAGCACCTGCAACGAAGCCGATGAATTTAGGGTCAAAGCTTTGTGAGCCGGGAGCACCAAACGAAACACCTGTCTGTTTGCTAACGGTTGTCCCAAGCTTCTCCGCCATTGCATCAAGAGATGTAAGTCCGGAAACCTTCTCTTTAACCGAAGCGAGAGCCTTCTCCCACGATTTCTCTCTCCTGATTGTGGTTGCAATCTCTTTCTCAATCAGTTCAAATGGCGGAATGCCCTTCTCTCTGATTCCAGTAAGTGCAACAACAAAGAAATATTTGTTGTCAATAGATATTATCTGAGAAACGCTTCCTACCTCTGCCTCATAAGCCCACCTTGTTATCTCTCTTGCATTGTTATAGCTGGAGATGCTCTTAGCCCCCTCCGCAATGTTTTTTGCCTGAAGCGGATATAGGTTCATTTGAGCAGTAAGCTCATTGAACTTTTCAATTTTACCATCAGACTTAGAGGCTAGCTCGTTTGCCTGAGAGTAGAAGCTCTGGAAGGTCTCTTTGCTGGCAACAGCAGCCTTCTCAAGAATGGCAACCTGAACCTTTGTTACAGGTTTTGTCTTTTGTGATACTTTAAGTATATGAAGCCCGTAGTTGGTCTCAACTGTGATAAGCTTGTTGACCGGAGAGACAAAGCAGGTGTCGAAGCCTGGAATAAGAGTTGCCTGTGTGAGCCATCCAAGTTCACCAGGAGTCACATTAGGGTTTTTATCCAGCGAATTTGCAGCAGCTATCTGTGAGAAATCTGCACCCTTTTCAATTAACCGGATAAGGCTGTCCGCAGATCTCTTTGCAACCGCCTTATCTTGATTGGCAAGAAGAATATGGTTTACAAAAACTGAGTCCGGAAGTTGTTTTGCAGACATAACTCTTGCCGAACGGAAGATGTCTCCCTCTTTGTATGGTGCAAGAACCTCTCCAATCTTTGCCTTAAAAGCGAAACTGTCAAGAACAGGAGATTTGGAGGCAAGTTCGCCTGCTTTATAATAATTCAGATCCAGCGGTTTGTCTGAATTTCTTACAAGGAATCCTCTCAAGTTAGTAGTGGTGGAGAACTCCTCCATAAGCTTTTCTATCTCGCTCTCTGCTGCCATAATATCTTGTGTAGACGGAACCACCTCAAATACTACATACTCAAGATCTCTGCCGGCAGGTTGCTCAAGGGTATGCTTATATTTTGCATAGTAATCTTTAGCCTCTTTCTTTGATACCTGGATTGTTGTATCCTCGGCAAAACCGTAAGGCTGGATAATAAAAGAGACATCAGATGTGATGTTGTTATCTTCAATTACTCTTCTAAGCTGTACAGGATTCTGAATATTGCTCTTAGAGAGTAGAGTAACATATTTGTTAACCATCTGGTCAACTATCATATTTTTCTCTAGATACTCCCAGTATGTAGCAAGGTCACCTGTGTTGTCCTGTGGAATTGATTTAATAAACTGAATCAGAAGGTTTCTGTCAAATTGCCCGTCTGCTCCCAGAAAACCTCTCTCGCGGGAGAGAACCTGAGATATATTAGAACCCTGGCTTAGGTCGAAAAGCTCCTCCTCTCCTACTGAAATGCCGGCATCCTCAATTGTAGGAATAAGAACATTGTCGCTCAGCAGGTCCTGCCACGCACTTTGGTTAACCATCTCGGAGCTCTTTTCGTCCAGAGCTGCCGAACCTGTCATTAGTTGGTTTATCCGGGTAAAGTAGTCTACCCTTTTCTGAAAATCTTGATAAGAGATGGCTTTACCATTCATCTCCCCAACATTGTATTTGGATGAGAACATAGATACAGCCGACTGTAGTGTGTCTGCGTCAACAATAAATGAAAGTAGTGCCACACCGATAATTACAGTGATAAAGACACCCATTTTAACGCGGATCTTCTCGAGAACTGCCATTTTATTTTTATTTAATAGGTTATTTTCTTGTAAGGCGCGAAGATAGTAATTTTTTATTAATGATTTGTCTATTCTCCAACAATTCGAAGGACCACACTCTCCAGCCTGATTGTACTTGTTTTAAGAATAGTAAACTCTAAATTTCTGTAAAGTAGGGTCTCTCCCTGGGCCGGAATATTCTCGTGAAAATAGGTTATGAATCCACCTAGTGTATCATAATCTTCATTCTCAGGAATATCAAGATCGTAATTTTTATTCAGATATTTGATTTCAAGACGGGCCGAGAAGATAAATTCACTATCCGATACTCTCTTTTCTACCAGCTCTTCCTTGTCCAGCTCGTCCGATATCTCTCCAAAAATCTCTTCAATGAGATCTTCCAGTGTTACAATCCCGGCTGTACCTCCGTACTCATCATTCACAACAGCTATTGAACGCTTGTTCTTGATGAGTGTGGTGAGAAGATTCTGTGCACCCATCTCCTCCGAAAAAAAATCTATCGGCCGAATAATCTCCTTAATGGGTTTCCCGCCGGAGAAGAGATCTTTAGAGTGAATATATCCGGTTATCTTATCTATACTCTCTCTGTAAACTATTATTCTTGAGTATTTTGAATCTGCAAATAGAGTTAAAAGCTCCTCAATTGTGGCGCTTTCAGATATTGCGCAGATTTCGATACGGGGAATCATACACTCTTTTACCTTGACCTCAGAGAAGTTGAGCACATTTTGGAAAAAGACCATCTCGTTAGACTCCTCTCTTTCCGGAATATGACTCTGGGTCTCTCTCTTTATAAATGGCGAAAGTAGTGTAAGCACCCCCTTTGCAAGGAAGATCAAATGCTCTATAAAGAAATGCGCATTTACTGTCGCAACAGCCATAGGCAAGACCTTTGCCAGCAGAAGTACTGAAACAAAAGCTAGTGGTACTCCCCATAGAATGTTTGGGAAGATAAGAGCAAACGACACTCCGAATATTATCAGAAAGATGTCTGTTGCCACTTTAAGCGAACTCAACAACTCCCCCTCCCTCTCCAGCATCTCCTCTGTAACCAGCGCATAACTCTTCTCCTGCTTCTTATCTACCTCATAGCGCAGTTTATTGAAAGAGCCCATGGCCCTCTCAATGGCTGTAAAGAGAGCCAGTAAGATTAGTGAAACAGAAGATATGACTATTTGAATCACCATATTTGTTAATACACTCTATTTTAACTGCGGTAAAAGCGGTCCAATAAAATTGACCGTATCAATATAGGGAATTTCTGTGGAATCTCTTCTAACGATTGCATAGCTATCAAACGGATTCTGAATTACTGCATTTCTTGCCATCTCATCTGACTCCATTCCATACCCCTGCATAAAGAGATCTACAGTGGTTATCTTTACCCAGGAGTGGGTGTAGATTCTCTTGGAGAGCCTATTCCAGAATAGAGTATCTGTCTCTATTCTATCTCCGTTTATATAGTTGTTTATTACCACATTTCCGTTTGCCTCCCAAATTTCTTCGTCCGGTTTTTTCACGTGTTTAGCGAAGTTTGCCCTGATTCTGGTTTCAAGCAGACCTTCCGGAGTATACCCTCTCATTACGATTCCGGATGGGAAGAGATCATACGGGGCTTGATTATCTGTATATCTCTCCATCAACGGAGCATCTACAATATAGGCTACTATCCCTTTTCTGTACTGCACAACCGTCATATTTTCTATCTTTTGGGTTGGCAGCTCCTCTGTTGCAGATATGTCAGAGAGAGGGATATCATCTATACAAGATAAAAGAGTGGTAGCAACCACAAGAGTGACTGCTACCATATTCTTAACTCTATGAAAAGAGTCTGCCCTCATACTGTTATTTGCGGGTTCTCACTGTTGTTACAGCACTCATTCCGTTGCAGTTAACTGTATATGAAGAGCCGTCGATTATATTGTACATAAATGCCTCCTCCTGTGCAGGGAAGTATTGGCTGTAGGTAGAGATGTACCTTGAGGCCTCTTCGGCAATTGAAGGGTCTGCATTTCTGGCTCTTATCAAATAATCTACTGCAACCCAGTATTTAGCCCTCACCTCAATCTCATTTCCTGTACATCTGAGCGAGCCCCAAACAAGGCCAATAATCAGGTTTGCTTTTCCGGCAACAGTCGGGCTCTTTTGAATAGCCTGTTTTGCCGCTTCGGCAGCCTTACCGATGTTCTCCATTTTACGCATATAGTAATCCGAAAGTTCAAGTAGCAGAGATGCATCCTGCTCGTCAGGAGTTCCATCGCTGTCAATTGCCTCCTGAAGCATCTTAATAGCACTTGCGTGGTCACCCTTTGCGCTGCATAGTTTATAGAGGTAGTATGCAGATTGGTAGTTAGGCTCCATTTTGTGAAGAGCCTGTACGGTCTTTAAGAAGAGATCTTCATTTGTACACTCAAGGTCGCTAAGCAATTTCACAATTGTGGTAACCAGAGCTTTATCGTCCGGATTCGCCTCAAATCTTGGAGTGAAGAGATCAACAATGTTTGCACAACTTGCTACACCGCTGGTTGCAAAAAGGTTGTCGATATCTTTCTTTGCCGCATCTGCATCCTGATGTTTTGCAGCAACCTGATTATCAATCATCTTTTCGATACGTGCGTAGGTCTCCAACACCTTCTCCGTGGAAACTTTTTTTGCAGCATAAAGGCTACTTACCTTTTGCATAGCAAGTACCAGAATCGAGGGCTCAGTACGGTCTCCTCCCAGCTCCATCGCCCTCTCTATGGCTGCAAATATCTTTTCGTCACTCTCTGCCATATATTGAGTCATATCGTAAACTTTAAACTCTGCTGCCGATTTTGCACTTCCGGGAAAATATTGAATTCTCAGGTCGTACATCATCAGCAAAGAATCTATCAGAGCATTCTTTACCTTCGGGTTGTCCTTGTTCTTCTCAATAAAATATTTAAAAAGCTTCTGTCCATCGGTATAAAGCCCCTGTCTAACCCCCGGAGGACATAGACGGAACGCCTCTCTCCAAAGTGGAGCTGCCTCGGCATAGTTATCCTGTTTCATCCAGTCGTTGTAAAATGACAGATTCAATCTACACTCTTCGCTGGCTCCTGCCAGAGCACCTTGGGCATAACAAAGTGTTGCAACCAGCGAAAGAATGGTAGAAATTAGTAAAATGCGCACTTTTTTCATGATTTTTAGAAATTATTATATTACCGGTAATTAATCATATCTATATTTAATAAACCATATGTCGTGAAGTGAGACGCTAATATTAAACATCACATATCTTTCACGTATAATGTTGTTTTTAAGTGACCCGCGTTGCCCCATATCCATAGAGAGCCCAACTCCGTTATAAAACCTTAAAAGAGGTAGAGTTGCCCCCAATGTTATTCCCATTGCATTAATCTGTTTATCCGCAACCTTCATATAGGTGTTTTCGTAATAGACCCCACCTCTGTATGTCACTCTTTTTGAATAGTATCTTAAATCGTATCGGTTTGGTATAAACTCAAAACCCAGTTTGATAGAGTTGCTCACAGACGGAGAGAAACTTACTCCCGGTGTCTCTGAGAACTGCGCCTTGCTCCAATCTTGTCTTGTGTAATCGAGAGCAACCATCCATTTATCTTTTTTTCTTAAAGAGAATCCCAGCCCCAACTCAGATGGAATCTCCATCTGTGTATTCTCCTCTACGTTATGGTATATTGTATCCTTAACACCGCTTGCATTTGTAGCATAGGCATACTTTGTAAGATCTCCGGAGAGTTTTGACCCTGCAAGCCAGGTTGCCCCCACTGTAAGATTTATATCATCCGCAAAATCGGCCTTGTACTGCATCCCAAACTTGGCTGCGAGAGAGCTTACAACATAGTCCATTCCTGTGCTTATGCTTCTGTAGCTCTGGTTTGTAGTAAAGATAATATTTGAGTTGCGGTCGATTGTCCCGAAATAGTAAACCCCCTCTGCACCAAGAGAGAAGTTTTTAAATACCCCTATTGAAGCCCCCAGGAATGCCCTGTTAATTCCTCCTGTTCCATATCTCTGGTAACGAATATCGCCAAGCTCAGTAATAGTTGCAGGATCACTCTCCACCTCTTCGAATTTGTAACCTACACTGCTGTAAGGAGTAACTCCAAATGCAAATGCAGATTTTTTGAATAGGGGAAAGCTCATTACCATATGGTGCATATTGAATACGTTATATGCAGATTTTGTTGACTGCCCGGAAATAATGAGATTTTTCTGATCCATTCCGAAATCCATCATAAAAGATAGGGAATCTCTCTCCGAATATGCAGCAGGGTTAAGTATGTTTATGAGACGATTATCTCTTATACCTATACCGGTACCCCCCATTGCTTTGTTAAAGGCTGTTCCCGCCCTGTTAATATCTCCTACGCCAAATACGGAGTATGGGGTAAATGTACCCAATGCATCGGTACTCTGTGCAAAGGCAAAAGTTCCTGTGAAAAAAATTGCTGCCGTTGCTGCAATAATCCTAATTTTATTCCGATTTCGCATAATTCTCTGCTACGCGGGCTAAACCCATCAATACTAAATTGTAAACTACAAATATCGAACTTTTCAATTTTTCTGCAAAATAAATAGCATCTCCACCTGTAAAAATATAAATATGGTTAGGATACTCTTTAATATAACCACTAACTTCAAAAATCAGACCTAAAACAATTCCGGACTCAATAGCCTCATTTGTCGTACCCCCTACATTAACAATATCCGAGGGGTTATCCAGTAGCGGAAGTAGTTGAGTATAATCATTTAAAGCCTTAAATCTACTCCTTAAACCAAGTGAAATATTTCCCCCTAAAAATTCTCCATCTCGTGAAACAAAATCAATTGTAAGCGCCGTTCCAAAATCAAAGATCATCAGATCCTCTCCGGGGAACATCTGCTTTGCTGCTACTGCAGATAAAATCCTGTCAGCCCCAAGGGTTTCGGGGCTTTTGTATCTGTTGATAATAGGTAAATCTGTTTCACTATCTACCACTATCAATTTGTTACATTCACTCTCCAGCTCCTTAAAAAAGAGTGCACCATCTCTTCTTACAGTTGATATAGCAATAACCTCTACCTCTCTTCTCTTTGCAAGCCCTGCTATAAACCCGTAAAGATCCTCTCCCTCATACCTTCTAACCTCCTCAAGCGAGCTCCCTTTGGCATAAGAGGCTTTTACGGAACTATTGCCTATATCTATCAACAGATTTATCACAATCGGCAAAGATAAAAAAAATTACAACTTCATCTCTAAAAATATATTATAGGCCTGCTCTACGCTCAATACATTATCTACCGTTATATACAGCTTCTCTTTTTGCTCTTTCACCCTGAACCTCTTGTGCTGTTTTTGAAGGAATTGCAAAATCGATGCAAACTTAGCAGTGGCATAGTAGCCGGAGAGCTGGTTGCTTACAAAATATGCAATAAGGATTCCGTTTTTTAGGATTATCTTCTCGAAGCCCAATTCAATGGCAAGCCATCTCAGTTTCACAATAAAAGTTAGCTGTCTCGCCTCTTCGGGTAGAGGACCAAATCTGTCCTGCATCTCATCTTTAAATCTTTGGAGCTCCGTAGTCTCTTTAATTGCATCAAGTTCTTTATATAGCCTTATCTTCTCGGCTGTAATATTTATATAGCTGTCCGGTATAAGAATCTCAAGGTCGGTATCTATTGAGCAGTCATTTATATATGCAATCTCCTCTCTCTTTGCCCCTGTCCGAAATCTGCCTGAATCTTCCCCATCTTCATCTTTACCCCCTTTAGCACCTGCAAGCTCTCTCTCTTCCCTTATCTCTGTAAAGGCCTCAGCCAAAATACGCTGGTAGGTCTCAAACCCCATCTCCGCAATAAAGCCACTCTGTTCTGCGCCCAGCATATTCCCTGCTCCTCTTATGTCCAGGTCCTGCATCGCAATATTGAAACCACTCCCCAGGTCGGAGAAGGTCTCGATTGCACGTATTCGCCTCCTGGCCTCGTCCGTTAGAGATGAGACAGATGGAATTATCAGATAGCAGAAAGCCTTCACGTTGGACCTCCCTACCCTGCCCCTCAACTGATGCAGGTCGCTCAGCCCAAAGTTCTGAGCCTGATTAATTATTATTGTGTTGGCGTTTGGTATATCTATTCCGTTCTCCACTATGGTAGTGGCAATCATCACGTCGTAGTCTCCCATCATAAAGTCCAGCACTGTCTTCTCCAGGTTTGCCGGCACCATCTTTCCGTGCCCTATGCAGCTCTTGACCCTAGGACATAATCTCCTTACAATCTCCTCTACAGAGCGGATATCTTCAACTCTGTTGTGTACAAAGAATACCTGACCACCTCTCTCCATCTCGTAATTTATTGCATCCCTTATTATCTCTTCATTAAAATCTATCACCTCAGTCTGAATCGGCAATCTGTTTGGGGGAGGAGTGTTAATAATAGAGAGATCCCTGGCTCCCAGTAGTGAAAACTGAAGGGTTCGAGGTATGGGTGTTGCTGTAAGTGTTAGTGTATCTACATTAAGCTTGAGTTGCCTCAGACGCTCTTTTGCAGATACTCCAAACTTCTGCTCTTCGTCTATAATAAGGAGTCCAAGATCTTTGAATCTAATCTCCTTATTGAGTAGCCTGTGAGTTCCAATAATAATATCTGTTTTCCCACTCTCAATCGATTCCGATGTCTCTTTTATCTCAACGGCAGTTTTGAGACGGCTAAGGTAGGAGATATTGCACGGGAAATCTTTTAACCTGGCAGTGAATGTTTTATAGTGCTGCAGGGCTAATATTGTTGTTGGAACAAGAACTGCAACCTGTTTACTGTCTGCCACGGCTTTAAATGCAGCACGAATTGCCAGCTCAGTCTTCCCGAATCCCACATCTCCACAGACAAGTCTGTCCATCGGAAACTCCCTCTCCATATCCTCTTTGATTGCGCTTGTAGCCTTAATCTGGTCCGGAGTATCCTCATAAATAAATGATGCCTCCAGCTCGTTTTGCATAAATGTGTCCCCGGAGAAGGCAAAACCTCTTGCATCTCTTCTTTTTGAGTAGAGCTCTATAAGATCTCTGGCAATATCCTTTACCTTTGATTTAGTTTGTGACTTAAGCTTTTGCCAGGCTCCTGTACCCAGTTTATAGATCTTGGGAGGCTGAGAATCCTTAGATTTGTACCTTGCTATCCTGTGAAGACCGTGTATAGAGACAAAAATTACATCCCCGTCTTTATAGATAAGTTTAACTGCCTCCTGATGCTTTCCGGCTGTTTGGGTCTTTACTAACCCACCAAACTGCCCCACCCCGTGATCTATATGGACAATGTAGTCTCCTATCTCAAATGAGTTAATCTCGTTTATGGTGAGCCGCTCGCTCTTCTCAACTGTTCTATGAGGCTTGACCCTGTGGTATCTTTCAAATATCTGATGATCTGTATAGAGGCATATTTTAGCATTGTGGTCAATAAACCCCTCGTGAATAGAGATCTTCTCTGCGTCGAAGTGGGTGTGGCCTACCCCCTCAAGAGACGAAAAAATACTACAGATTCTTTCTGTCTGGTTTGTATTTTCACTAAGGATAGATACCTCATATCCTTGAGATATTTTTTGAGAGATATCCTTTGCCAACAGCTCAAAATTCTTATTGAAAACCGGCTGAGGGGTTGTGTGAAACACTATTCTCTGAATAGATTCAAACTCTCTTGAGACCGGTGCAAAGAGTGCTTTTCTATGGCTCTCTAAAATAGTGCTCAGCTCTTTTAAACCGAAAATTATCTCTCCCTCCCTTTTGTACTCCTCAATAAGCTTTATCTGATATCTAAAATATTGCTCATCAGTTATCCACAATGTAGATTTTCCCTGTGCAAAGGAGAAGATACTCTCCTGCTCTATTTGTGGTGTTTCGTAAATATCAGGGAAGATCTCTACACTCTCCCTCTCCTCAAGTGAACGCTGGCTATCAATATCAAAGACCTTAATCTTCTCTACGGTATCTCCAAAGAAGTCCAGCCTCCAGGGTCTGTTGTCTGAGTATGAGAAGAGGTCTATCAAACCACCCCTTAATGCGAACTGTCCTGGTTCCGACACAAAATCTACCCTTTCAAATGAGTAGGCAAGAAGAGTCTCTCGCACAAAATCGTGCGAGAGAGTATCTCCGCGCGAAATCTTTAGAATGCTTGAGTCGAGTGATTTTTTGTTTATTACCAACTCTGTTATCGAGTGTGGATAACCAACCAGAACAATGTTTTTGAACTTAGAGTTGCCCTCTAAATACTCTTTTACCGCGTTAATTGCAGCAGTTCTCTGTACCTGATGAGAAGAGTCTTTATTAACACTCTTTTGAGAAAAATTTTTTGATGGAGGAAAGAAGAAAACTCTCTCCTTATCAATGAGTTTATATAGATCTCCGCTACAATAGACAGCATCCTCCCTGTTGTTAAGGAGAATTAAATGTATACCTTTAACTGCTGCTGCCGAAATTGCAAACGCTTTTGCCGAAGAGTAGAGACCCTCTAATACAACACACCTCTCCGCTCCATCCTCTGCCCAACTAATAAGCTCTTTAACAGGATCCTGGCGGATAAATCTATCTTCTGAAATTGTATGACTCATAATTAGGATGCAAAGATAGGTTATTAACCACTTTCTGTTAATAAATATTGATAATAATTTTTTTAAATATTGTGGATTTTATTATATGAATATTGCTTCGGTTTATCCAAATTTTTCTGACCCATTTTTTCAGCAAGATATCTAACAATTATCAACAGAGAGCCAATGTTAATTACCCGATATAAACTTTATCAACAGAGGTTAATAAGTTTTGTTAATATTTCACAATACACTCTTTATAAATTATTTAATTATCACTATACCTGTGGAAAAATTTGTTAATATCTGTTTATAATTATAAAATTCGGTTAATATCTTTACTTATAAACATATGAACAAACCATAATAAAAACAGAATAAAGTATTAAAATTTAGAATATATTTGTAAATATTATAACTGTTGAAAAGTATGGTTAATTTCGATCCCAGACAAGAGCGGGATAATAAAGATAGAGATTTTGAAGGACAGATTAGGCCAAGAGATTTTTCTGAATTCTCCGGGCAGGATAAGATTATAGAAAATCTTAAAATCTTTGTTAAGGCAGCTATGATGAGAGGCGAAGCTCTGGACCACGTTCTTTTTCACGGTCCTCCAGGATTAGGTAAAACAACTCTTGCTCATATAGTTGCAAATGAACTTGGGGTAGATTTAAAGAT
>CAYGOE010000040.1:0-18979 GCA_964351405.1 uncultured Muribaculaceae bacterium
TGAGTCTCCCTGGTCTCATCTCTGGATATTGCATCATAGTGAGAGAAGAGAAGAGTGTAGTTAAGACCTGTCGCAACCGACAACCTTCCGTTAAGAGGAAGCTGAGCCTGTACACCCAATGATATTGGCATCAAAAATTTTGTATTTGAGATAACCTCCTGTGGGACATAGGCTTTTAGAACTGTAGAGACTACATTGCTGACGATGTAGCCACTCTGGGCCTGACTCAGTCCCATAAGAGAGACAGAGTTGCTGGCTGTAGAGGGAGAGATATTGGTAGATATTGCCAACAGTGTAGATCCCCTTCTGTGGGATTTTCTATTGTAGCTGTTTTCAAAAAGATAACTTTTGTCTTCTGCTTTTTTCGCCGGAGCCGTTTTTTTAACAACCTCTTTGGCAGGTTTAACTGACTCTTGAACTGACGCCTTGATAGGCTCTTTTGCCGTCTCTTTTTCTGTCTCTTTTATACTCCCCGGAATTTCCTGATGAACAACAACTTCCCTCTCCTCTCCCTTTTGCTCCGGCAAAACCTCTGCAGACAACTCTTTATTCCCATCTTTAATGTGAATTTTATCTGATCTGATTACACTCTCTCTTCTTACTGCTTTGGCAGCAGCTGTTGAGCTTTGCTCTGTTTTTGAGTCTGTTATCGGTTTATCCTGAGTTATTGCAATCTCTTGTGCGAGATTTGCAATAACTGCTTTTTGAGAAGGGGCTATACTCTCCCCGGAGTCCAGAAAGAAAATTAGTGCCAACGATGCCGCAACTGCAGCAATGCCAAGCAACGCTCTTCTCATATAGAGCACTCTTGCACGCTTTCTCTGCACCAGAGAGGTGGCGATTGAGTCCCACAAGCTGCTGTCGGGCATCTCAAGATGACCCTCCATCAGTTCACGAACTCTTTTATCAAACTCTCTGTTATCCATTTTATACCAATCTCTTATTAACTATCTAATATCTTCCAGTCTCTCCTGTAACCACACTCTTGCTCTGCTTAGCTGCGACCTGGAGCTCCCCTCGCTTATATTAAACTCTTTTGCAATCTCCTGATGGCTGTAACCCTCAATTGCGTACATATTAAATACAGCGCGAAAACCGGCCGGCATCTGTGAGATAAGTTTCATTAACTCCTGTGATGATATCTTCCCCAAAACGGTACTCTCAACCGATAGCTCCCTCCCCACATCACTTAACTCATCTGAAAACTTGAGCACATCTCCTTTTCTTAGGGACATTAAGGCAGTATTTACGAAGATACGCCTTATCCACCCCTCAAATGAACCGGTGCCGTTATAACTTTCAATCTTTTCAAACACTGTTATGAAGCCGTCGTGTAGAATGTCTCTGGCACGCTCCTTATCACCTACGTATCGCAAACAAACCGTAAGCATTTTTGGAGAGTACAACTCATAAAGAGTGCGTTGTGCCCTAGGATCCTGTTTTACACAGGCACGTAACAACTCCTTCTCGTCGAGAAATTCCCTTTTTGAAGTTATCATTCACAGTATTTATAAGATGCAAAATAGCAATATTTCGTTGCACCGACAATAAAAAGATTTCAACATTCCGATGAACATTGGATTGATATTTGCAAAGGTAGGATTTTAATTAACTTTGTAACACAATAATAACACATACAATGTCTCTCTTTTGCAAGATACGAATACTCGGTGTTTTTCCAATCCTAACTCTTTTTGCCACTATTTTACTCAATTACAACTCTCTATATGCTCAATCAGAGATTAACCGGGGGAATTTGTCCTACCTTGAGGCCCTCAAAAATTACAACCTTGGAAACATTACTCTGGCAGAAAAACAGTTTCGACAAATTACCGTAATGGACTCTTCAAACGATGCTGCACATTTCTATTTAGCCAACATCCACCTCTCCCGAAATGAGTTAGGAAAGGCTCTGGAGCAGATGTTAAAGGCTTCGGAAAAGGACCCCTCAAACAGCTGGTACAAGCAACAGCTTGCAACTATATACGACTATATGGGCAAGAGGGATAAAGCCATAGAGATATATAACAGGCTAAGGGAAGATAATCCTCTGGAGAGCGATCTGTATGAAGGGTTAATCGAGCTCTATATTCAACAGAAGGAGTTTGGGAAAGCAGAGGAGGTGCTCTCAGATATTGAGAGGTCCATAGGAGTTAATGAGGCTACCGGCCTAACCCGATATAACCTTATGATATATCAGGGTAAGCAGGAGGAGGCGATGAAGTATCTGGTGGAGTTTGATAAGATTTACGGCTCTGTTAGAACCGCTTCGGTTATTGGAGACAACTTTGCTGCAGAGCAAAAAGACTCCATTGCTCAGAGCTACTACCTTAAAGCGCTGGCTCTTGCCCCGGATTATATGCCCGCAAGCTTTGGCCTTGCAGAGATCTATCGTGTTAAAGGGCAATACGATCTCTACTTCGAACGGATGAACCCCTTCCTCTCAAACCGAGAGGTCGATCCCTTTATGAAGGTCTCTTATATGAAGCAGATTCTTACAAATACCCGCTTTATAAAGACATTCCTACCGCAGATAGATACTATGATGCAAAACCTCTATAGTGCACACCCTGAGGATAGTAGTGTTGCATATACCTACGCCCTGTTTCTGGTTCAGAGCGATAAAAGCGGAGAGGCCCTGGAAGTTCTGTTTGACAACCTCCAGAGGTATTACGACTCAAAAGAGGCGCATAGGCAGTACCTGTCTCTAATCTACTATCTGCAGATGTGGGAGCCTATGGAGAAGAAGAGCGATGAGGCCCTTGTTAAATTTATCAATGACCCGGATTTCCTTCAATTCAAAGGGATAGCTCAGGTTCAGAGCGGTAAGACGGAGAGTTCAATTGTAACATTCAAGGAGATACTCAAATACACAAAGGATAGTGCAACCGTTGTAAATACTCTCACCACCATTGCAGATATGAACTACAGGGCCGGGAACAAAAAAGAGGCCTACAAATATTACAAAAAGACACTAAAGCTGGAGCCGCGCCAACTACCTGCCCTCAATAACTATGCGTACTTTCTTGCCCTGGACGGAAGGGAGCTCAAAAAGGCCCTCAAGATGAGCAAGATTACAATAGAGGCGGAGCCAAACAACCCAACCTACTTGGATACATATGCCTGGATTCTTCACCTGATGGGGAATCATATAGAGGCTAAGGCGGTTTTCAAGCACGCTATGATATATGGAGGCAAAGAGAATGCAGAGATACTGGATCATTTTGCAGAGGTTCTGTTTGCTCTTAAAGAGTATGACCTGGCATCCATTTACTGGGGTCAGGCACATAAACTGAATCCGGATCTTGGAATAGAGGAGAAGGCGCGTCAAAGGGAAAAAGAGAGAAAACAGTAGATTAGAATATGTTTAGAAGAGCTCTTATATTGCTGGTTTTTATGATCACCTTGTGCGGGGTGGTAGCACAGAGTGTATCGGAGCAGACCAAAAGAAGAGAGGAGATAGAGAGAGAGATTGCATTTTTGGACAGACAACTTGCCACCAATAAGTCTAAACAGCTCGCAAGCACCAAGGAGCTCAATTTTATTCAAAGAAAGATTAGCAACAGAAAAAGACTCCTTACACAAATTGAGTCGGAGATTCGAACCATAGATGCTCTCTCAGTTCGTAAGGCAAAAGAGATAGATCTGCTAAACAGTGACCTGTCCAATCTTAAAAAGAGGTACTCGCATCTGGTTTACAACGCATATAAACACAGAGATAAGACCGTCTGGATCCTCTATGTGCTCGCAAGTGACAACCTGGAGCAGGGGTACAGAAGGTGGAGTTACCTCAAGAGCTACTCTAAGGCGCTCAAGACAAGTGCAAAGGTGATTAAGGAGAGAAGCACCAGGCTGCGGGATGAGGTGAGCAGGCTCTCCGATATGCGGATGGAGTCCCTTAAAATGCAGCGCAGGAGAGAGCAGGAGTACAAATCACTTGCTCAGGAGGAGAAGAGAGCCAGGGATATTATCTCTCAGCTCTCAAAAAAGGAGCGGGAGTTCAGGGGGCAACTCGCCGATAAGAGAAGGGAGATGGAGCGGCTCAACAGAGAGATAGAGAGGATTCTTTCCGAGGCTGCCAAGGAGAAAAAGAGCTCAGACTATAAGGAGGCAGAGGAAGACAGGGCACTCTCAGATAAATTCGAGAACAACAAAGGTAGGCTCCCCTGGCCTGTTAAAGAGGGTGTCATTATTGAACAGTTCGGGCAGCATTATCACCCTGTATTCAAAAATATAAAACTACCATTCAATAATGGTGTTAACATCTCTACCACACTTAATGCCCAGGCAATCTCTGTTTTTGATGGCGTCGTAAAGCAGATTCTGGTGATGCCGGGCTATAACCAGTGCGTTCTGATACAGCACGGTAACTACTATACCTTTTACACAAAAATAGATAAGGTTATTGTAAAGAGCGGAGATGCCGTTAAAACCGGGCAGCCACTTGGAACTCTTGCCGAGGCCGAGGGCAACTCAGTACTCCACTTCCAGCTATGGAGCGGAACCACAAAACAGAATCCGGAACACTGGATCTCAAGATAGAGACTCCCTAATATCTAAAACTGCTCCCCCCTATAAACTCCCTCATTACAGAGGTGGGCGGGATAAGTGCAATCTCTGCCGGCTGAAGCTCCTGTATATAGGAGAGGAACTTTAGCAGACGTACACTCTCTGTATAGGCGGGCGAGTTTGCAGGAATGCGGCGAAGAAGAGGTTCTGCATAATATTTAAGCATTGGCAGCTCATAGATGAGTGCTGAGTTGAACATAATATCTGCATTCTCCTGGAATGGGAAGATGTTATTTATCTCACCCCTGCGTACACTAGGCCAGCGCAGTATCGTGCTCTCCGGCGAAATTCCGCGATAGTTGCTGTCCCTGACTATCCTTCTCACCAGACGGCAATCCGAGGTTGAGATATTATTGTTCTCGTCCAGAGAGAGCGAGGTGAGTGCAGATGCATAAATCTTGTATATCTTCTCCGGCTCTACCTGAGATGTGAGCTTTGGATTGAGGCCGTGAATACCCTCCATTATGAGGATATCCTTCTCTGCCAGAGAGAGCCTCTCCCCAGAATGCACCCGGATTCCCATATTAAAGTCAAACTTTGGAATCTCAACCGTCTTTCCCGCAAAGAGATCGTTTAGCTGTAGGTTGAGATACTCGACATCCATCGCCTCGAGAACCTCAAAGTCCAAATTACCATCCTTGTCCAGAGGTGTCTTCTCTCTGTCCACAAAATAGTTGTCCATCTCAATTATCACAGGATTCATTCCAAGCACCCTAAGCTGCAGTGCGACCCTTTTTGAGGTAGAGGTCTTTCCGCTGCTGGATGGGCCTGCAATAAGCACAAGCTTTACCTGGTCTCTCCTTTTGAATATCTCGTCTGCAATATCTGCATACTTTCTCTCGTGAAGTGCTTCGGAAATTTGAATAAGCCCTCTTGCATTGCCCTCGTAAATAGCGTGATTGAGCGAACCTACACCCTTTACTCCCAGAATGCTGCACCATTGCGAGTACTCCTTAAATACATCAAAAAGCTTATACTGATACGGAGAGTGAGTTATCTTGTATGGGTTTGTGATTGATGGAGACCTAAGCAGAAATCCTCTGCTGAAAGATTCAAAATCCCAGGATGTAATCACACCTGTAGACTCAACCAGCGGCCCGTAGAAGTGGTCCGGATATCCATCCATAAAGTAGACTGTGGTGAAGAATTTTCCGCGGAGCTGGTGTAGAAAGGCCTTCTCCGGACGGTTGTTTGCCCTAAACATTCTAAGAGCCTCATCGGTTCGTATCTTTTGACGGGTAATGAGGAAGTCTGCCATAATAATCTCCTCCATCCTTTTTTTGATGAGAGAGACCTCCTCTTCACTTAAGGCCACCACTTTAGGCGAGCCATCCTCATTTGGTTCCAGCTCACGAATCTCTGCATACATCCCGTTTTGTAAGTTGTAGTCTATTATTAGAGAGTATTGCGGATAGAGCTCTGCAACCGCTTTCTGAAGAACAAAGTTTAGTGAGCGTATGTATGTCCTTGCCCCATCCGGGTGTGAGTAGTCTATAAACTGAATATTGTGAGCATTATATATTTGAAAACCAAGCTCTTTCAATTGATTGTCTACAATAGCGGCGAGAATAGGCCACTGCATCTCTATCCCATTTTCTCGCGCCAGAGAGGCAAGGGTGGTGCCCGGTTCGCAATGAACTCTCTTGTTGAGATTTTCGCAATAAACTGTAATCATAAATATCTTTTTAATGTTTATGTTATCATATATATCTCCCGGTTACAGAGAGCGGGTTCTCTCTGATCTCTTCCGGTGTGCCGCAGGCAACTATCTCACCTCCTGCTGCTCCGCCCTGCGGCCCCATATCTATTATAAAATCTGTACTTCTTAATACATCCAGATTGTGTTCAATAATAAGAACTGTATTTCCCTGATTGGTAATGGTCTGCAAAACACCCAACAAGACCCTCACATCCTCAAAGTGGAGGCCGGTTGTTGGTTCATCCAGAATATAGAGCGAGTTCCCGGTCCCTCTTTTTGAGAGCTCTGCAGCCAGCTTTACCCGTTGACTCTCCCCTCCGCTAAGAGTTGTTGAGCTCTGTCCCAGTTTTACATATCCCAGGCCAACCTCCTCAAGTGCCTTAACTCTTTGAACTATTGAGGGCATATGTTCAAAAAAATTCAAAGCCTGAGAAATGGTCATCTCCAGAACATTGTAAATAGATTTTCCTCTGTACTTTACAGCCAGAGTATCGGGAGTATACCTCTTACCGTTACACTCTTTGCAGTGTACGTGAACAGAGGGGAGAAAGTTCATCTCAATGATTTGAACTCCTGCACCTTTACACCCCTCGCAACGACCTCCCTTTACATTAAAAGAGAATCTGCCCGGCTTAAACCCTCGTATCTTGGCATCCGGAGTCTCTCCGAATAACTTTCTTATATCTGCAAATACATTTGTATAGGTTGCAGGGTTACTCCTTGGAGTTCTCCCGATTGGAGACTGATCAATCTCGATAAGTTTATCTATATTGTCTATCCCCTTAATATCTGTGTAGGGTAATGGTCTATAAAGAGAGCGGTAAAAGTGGTTGCTCAGTATGGGCATCAGGGTCTCGTTGATGAGTGAAGATTTTCCGCTTCCGCTCACTCCGCTCACCCCGATAAGGCAACCCAGAGGTAACTTTAGATTTACCCTTTTTAGGTTATTCCCGCTCGCTCCAAAAAGCTCGAGAAATTTCCCGTTACCTTTTCTCCTCACCTGAGGGATCTCTATCCGCTTCTCTCCGCTCATATAGTCCAGGGTAAGAGAGTTGTATGCTGCCATCTCACTCTTTGTCATCTTGCCTATATCGCCGAGGACTCCGCAATATAGAACCTTTCCACCCTTCTCTCCTGCTCCCGGACCCATATCCACTAACCAATCTGCAGAGCTTATCATCTCCTGGTCGTGCTCCACAACCATTATTGAGTTACCTTCATCTCTTAATCTCCTGAGCGAGTCAATAAGCTTGATATTATCCCTCTGGTGTAAACCTATACTCGGCTCGTCGAGTATATAGAGGACATTAACCAGTTTTGAACCTATCTGTGTTGCAAGGCGAATTCGCTGACTCTCACCGCCGCTGAGAGACCTGGTGCTTCTGTCCAGTGAGAGGTAATTAAGACCCACATCCAGAAGAAACCCAACTCTGTCTGTCAGCTCCTTAATAACATCTCTGGCAATAGTTTTTTGACGGGGGTCCAGTTTTGACTCTAATGTGCGTATCCACTCAAATAGAACAACCATATCCATTGCAGATATCTGCGAGATATTCATATTGTCTATTCTAAAGTTCAGCGACTCCTCCTTAAGGCGTGTCCCTTTGCAAACAGGGCATAGAATCTCCTCTACAAAGCGCTCTTTTTTCTGTATAAGATCGTCGCTATCTTTTTCACTCTGCTCAATCATTAAGATAACACCTCCAAAGCTCATCATCTGAGAAGATGACTCACCGCTCACCCTAAAGAGTTCGTCTGAACCATATATTATTAAATCCAGAGCATCTTCGGGAATATCTTTTATGGCATCGTGAAGCGAAAATTCATACTTCTTTGCAATCCCCTCCAGCTGGCGAAATAGCAGGGTATCTCTCATCACCCCCAATGGGGTTATCCCGCCGTTTGCAATTGATATCTTATCATTAGGTATAATCTTGGTTAGGTCGGCCTTATTTATCATTCCAAGCCCTTTGCAGTGAGGACAGGCCCCCTGCGGAGAGTTAAAGGAGAAGGTGTGCGGGGCCGGCTCGGGATAGGAGATTCCGCTTTGGGGACACATCAGATTTTTGCTAAAGTGCCTTATCTGCCCACTCTGCTCGTCCAGAAGAGCAAGTGACCCTTTTCCGTGATATAGCGCAGATAGTACTGAGTCCCTCACCCTCTTCTCTCTCTGCGGTGTTGGAACAAGCTTGTCTACAACCAGCTCTATGAAGTGAGCCTTATATCTGTCCAAAGGTTTTACCGAAGCAAGGTCGTACACCTGCCCATCTACCCGTACCTGAAGAAATCCTTTCCGGACGAGTCCCTCAAAGAGCTCTTTGTAGTGCCCCTTTCTCCCCTTAATGAGCGGAGAGAGCAGAAGCGAGCGCCTCTCCCTGTACTCCTCAATTATCTGAGAGACTATCTGCTCATCGCTGTATCTTATCATCTCAAGACCGGTCGCCGGTGAGTAGGCCTTAGAAGCCCTGGCATAGAGCAGTCGAATGAAATCATATATCTCCGTTATAGTCCCGACGGTAGATCTGGGATTACGCCCGGTAGTCTTCTGTTCGATAGCTATTATTGGACTAAGTCCTGTTATAGAGTCTACATCCGGCCTCTCCAGTGTCCCCATAAACTGTCTTGCATAGGCAGATAGGGTCTCCATATATCTTCTTTGACCCTCAGCATAGATGGTATCAAAAGCAAGTGAAGATTTACCGCTGCCGCTCAGGCCGGTAATAACAACCAACTTATCCCTGGGAATTGAGACATTGATGTTTTTCAGGTTATTAACCCTTGCTCCTATTACCTCAATACTCATACTACTGTCGCTCCCTAAACCCTTTTTTTGGCAACTTCACAACGTAACCCCTGTTTTGTTTGTTGGTCAGATTGTTGGCCCGTATCCACTGGTTGTACATCTTGAGAAGTTTAAAGTTTGTCTTGTGCTTTGCGGCAAAGTCAGACCAGTTCTCTACCGGCCCCTTTACCTCAACTTCGTAATACTCCAGAGGTGGGTAGAGATCCTCTTTATTGAGGTTAAATCCATATCTGGCACGATCGTTCAGAATTATTTTAAATGCCAGTGCCCGAAAAACATATCTGCCGGTCTCCTCTACGAACTGTGTGTCGAAATAGCTGTTGTTACTCTGCTTTGTTATTCTGTACCTTACATTGCTAAATCCGGTATTATAAGATGCCGCGGCCATTGTCCAGGTGCCGAACTCTGCATATGCCTTCTTAAAGTAGGCTGCTGCTGCCCGAGTAGATTTCTCTATATGGTATCTTTCGTCCACTTCGTTATCTACAATAAGGCCGTACTCCCTTGCTGTTCCTGCAAGAAATTGCCAATAGCCTGCGGCATTGGCTGGCGAGACCAAAGGCTGAAGCATACTCTCTGCAATGCACAGGTAGTAAAAATCTTCCGGTATACCCTCCTGCTTTAAAATCTCTTTTATGGTGCTTCCGTATCTGTTATCCAACTGCATTATGTATATCATTGTACCGTGGAAATAACTGAGACTGGTAATCTCTCTTGAGAGAGACTCCCTTATATCAAAGTAGTGAAGTGGGACTTGCTCATCTGCAAAAAAGACAGCAGTTGGCACAGGTGGAATTTTTATATCCTGGGTAAAAGTTGAGTCATTTGCAAATAGAGTGACATTGCTGGAATCTACATTGGTACAGTAGGAGAGCAGCGGAATAAGTACAATAAGAAACCTGAGATTAATAATATTTTTCATAGTGGTAATTATTCGTAACGAAGAAACGGATTGGAGCTTATCTCTTTTTCTATTGTGGTTGCAGGGCCGTGTCCCGGATAAACAGTAAAGTCATCTCCAAGTTTTACGATTTTTCCCAAAAGGCTCTCCATAAGCTGGTCGTAGTCACCACCGGGAAGATCTGTCCTACCGATACTGCCTGCAAAGAGAGCATCTCCTGTTATAACAAACTTATCCTTTTCACTATAGAATGACACCCCGCCCCTTGTATGGCCGGATGTATGAATCACCTTCAGGTGAGACTCTCCAAAGCTGAGAAGATCTCCCTCATTTAGATCTATGGTATCCAATGGTGGCTGCTCTATTTTGTATCCGAACATATCGCTGTAGTGCAGAGCTCTCTCAAGATGGAGTTTATCTTCCGGGTGAATATAGGTTTTGATATTCCACTTTGATGCCACATATGCATTTCCCATAATGTGGTCGAAATGTCCGTGGGTATTGAGTAGCATAACCGGCTTTAAGCCCTCTTCGGTGATAAATTTTTCCAGCCTCTCCTTCTCGTTTGCACTATAGCATCCAGGGTCTACAATAACACACTCCTTGGTCTGGTCCCACAAGATATAGGTGCACTCTCTCAAATCGTTAAAATAAAATGTTTTAATCTGTATCATCAAATGTCTGTTTTAATCTTCTTAATCTTCTGTTCCGCTTAACATCGGGACAAATTTATAGTCCCCGTGTTCACTTTTGGTAAAATCTTTTTCTGAAACCCTGTCTATTACAACCATTCTCTGGGTACAGGTCCCTATCGGTATCACCATCCTCCCACCGATTGCAAGCTGCCTTAAAAGTTCGTTAGGAATCTCAGGAGCTCCACAGGTTATCAGAATTCCTTTAAAGGGGGCAAACTGGGGTAATCCGGCAAATCCATCCCCAAAAAAAAGAAGCGGAGTGTGATACTCAAGCCGTGTCAGATTTTTCTGACCCAACATATATAGGGAGCGTTGTCTCTCTACACTATAAACCCTTATCCCCATCTGTGCAAGAACTGCTGTCTGGTATGCACATCCTGTACCAATCTCCAGTACTTTTTCAAACTTGCTCACCTTTTCGTTTAGCAGATGGGTCTGCATCGCCACGGTATAGGGTTGTGATATTGTCTGCTTAGCCCCGATAGGTAGCGGTTTGTCCAGATATGCAAGGTGATCCAGCCCATATTCTACAAAAAAATGCCTGGGTACCTTGTACATTGCATCTATAACCTTGGGGTCGAAATCGAATTTGGCCGAAAGTTGTGCTAAAAGCTGTTTACGCCGTCCTTTGTGTTGTAAAGTGTCTAACATATGGCAAAATTAAGAAAATCTTTTAGTAATTTTGCAGAGAGCAGATGCTTGTTTCGGTTCAAAAATTTATTATTATGCATATCGCAATAGCAGGAAATATTGGAAGTGGAAAGACCACTCTAACAAAATTACTTTCAAAACATTATAACTGGGAAGCCAAATACGAAGAGGTGGAGAATAACCCCTACCTCTCAGATTTCTATAACGATATGCAGAGGTGGAGCTTTAACCTGCAGGTCTATTTTCTCAAGGAACGGTTTAAAGGTATTGTAGATATCCAAAGAGAGAGCAGTAGTGTAATTCAGGACAGGACGATATACGAAGATGCCAGGATATTTGCACCAAATCTGCACAGTATGGGGCTTATGAGTACTCGAGATTTTGAGAACTACAACTCACTCTTTAACCTTATGCTCTCACTTGTCAAGGGGCCGGATCTTCTTATCTACCTAAGGTCCTCTATCCCTAACCTGGTATCTCAGATACACAAAAGAGGGCGTGATTACGAAAGCGGAATACGTATAGACTACCTATCCGGTTTAAACGAAAGGTATGAGAAGTGGATATCGGAGTACAAAGACGGAAAAGTTCTTATTGTGGATGTAGACGATGTAAAATATGAAGACCGTCCGGAAGATCTCAGTCTTGTTATTGACCGCATTGATGCACAACTGTATGGGTTGTTTTAGGATTACAAATCCCTCTCTTCCCTACTTTAGAAGCCCCGTATGATCCCTTATCTCCTGTTTTGCCAGTTTCCAACGGGGAATATCAATTTTAGGACCTATAACCTCAACAACTTTTGCAGCCACAATTGAGCCTAAATCTCCACACTCCTTTAAAGAGAGACCGTGTGCGTGGGCAAAGAGAAAGCCGGCTGCGTAGATATCACCTGCACCGGTAGCATCTATTGTATCTGCAGGCCAGGCCTCAATGTAGTGGTACTCATCTCCGCTTTTAATCATTGAGCCATCTTTGCCAATTTTTACGACAGCAATTTTACAGATTTTAGCTATTTCGTCAAGAGCCTCACGAGGAGGTTTTTTTGCAAAAACCTGAGCCTCAGTTTCATTTGCAAATACTATATCTACATACTTTGCAATGATGTCGTGCAGGAAGGCATCGTTACTCTCAACCACATTGTAGCTTGCCATATCTATTGAAATTATCATATCTGCCTCTCTGGCCAGCTCCACAGCTCTGCGCACCAGGGCTTGATTCTGTACAAGATATCCCTCAATATGAAAATAGTTATATCCCTTAAATTGCTCCGGCGTAAGATCTTCGGGACCCAGCTCTATAGCTGCTCCCAGATAGACTGCAAAGGTTCTCTCTGCATTTGGCGCTGTTATAAATACCATAGCTCTTCCGGAGGCAGCAATCCCTTTAAAAAGTATAGATTTGATTCCGTTACGGGACAAGTCGGACTTAAAGAGAGAACCAAGCTCGTCGTCACCCACTTTGCCTATGAAGGAAGAGGGCATACCCAGTACTGCAGTAGCCGTTATTGTGTTTGCAGCTGAACCGCCTGCAACATATTGTACACCCATCGGTTTAAGAGTTTGCCACATCTTCTCCCCTGTCTCACGATCTACGTGCTGCATACTCCCCTTTGGCAGATGGTAGAAATCCAGCAGTGAGTCATCTTCGAGTACTGCAAGTATATCTGTAAGGGCGTTGCCTATTCCTAAAATTGATTTCACGATTTATATGATTTAATTATTTAGCTCTTTTAATGGCCTCTTTTGCAAGCACATCCATAGAGTTGACCAGCTCTGCCTCAATATCTGACCCACGAAGCACAATAGGAATTTCTGTACAACCTGCAATAATAATATCTGCCCCTCGCTCAATCAGCAGTTTTGCCGCTTTTATAATCAACTGTTTAGGCACCCTTTTATATCCAGCTTTGATCCCCTTTTTGCCGTAAACAGCCTCCATTACCAGCTCCTGTTGCTCTTGTGGTGTGGGTATAAGTGGTTCGATATTATGCTCAAGGAGGCTTCTCTGGTAGAGGGAGGTATTTATGGTTCCGGTTGTGGCCAATATGCCGGCCTTTATTCTCTCCGAAACATTTGTATCTCTACTGCCGGATATATATTGCGAGGTAAGAGCAATCATATCCAGAACCGGAGTTGAAATATGTGGTTCAATCTCTTTAATATAGTAGTGGGCCGTATTGCAGGCTATCAGAATCATATCTGCTCCTGCCCTCTCTAGTTGCTGTGCACCCTCTATTAGCAATGAGAGCGGAGACTCCTCATTATAAACTATATGCAAAGTTCTATCCGGGATAAGAGGATTGTTGTGTATAATTACAGGAATATGATCCTGATCTTTGGAGGCGGGGGTGTTTTTTATGATAAGGTTAAAGAGGTGCAGAGTGGCTTCGGGCCCCATCCCTCCTAATATTCCAATACTCTTGATCTTTTTCATAGGCACAAAGTTCTTATTTTTTTGTAGGTTTGCAAAAATTTTAAAATAGATGACAATCTGTTATTCCTTGGCCGATTTTCAACAAGCACTCTCTTTAATTCCAAATAATTACAAGATCGGCTTTGTTCCCACAATGGGGGCTTTACACCAAGGGCATATATCTCTCGTAGAGAGGGCCCTCACCATTTCGGATAGCGTAATCGTGAGCATCTTTGTAAACCCCACGCAATTCAACAACCCGAACGATCTTGCAAGGTATCCCCGCACTGTAGATGAGGATTGTAAGAGGCTTAGGGAGGCTGGTGCCTCAGTCGTATTTATCCCCTCTGTAGAGGATATCTATCCCGGAGATGATACCCGGAGCATATCTCTTGGAGGGCTTGACTCAACCGGAGAGGGACCAAGCAGGCCCGGCCACTTTCAGGGGGTAGCCCAGGTGGTGACTCTCCTTTTTGACATTGTAAAACCGGCATACGCCTTTTTTGGCGAGAAAGATTTCCAGCAACTCTCCATTATTCGGTTTTTTACCGGGGAGCTAAACTACCCGATAGAGATAATATCCTGCCCTACAGTGAGAGAGAGCGACGGTCTTGCAATGAGTTCAAGGAATGCCCTTCTTACTCCAGCGCAAAGAGAGGCTGCTCCCCATATTTACAAAACCCTTAAAAGGGCAAAGGAGATAGCATCGGCACAAATTTTGCCCGGCGCTAGAGAGAAGATTACCCCAGAGGAGATCACCCCGGAGAAGTTTACCCCGGTGATGCTCTCACGTTGGGTAGAGAGCGAGATAAATTCGAACCCAATGTTGAGAACAGAGTATGCAGAGGTTGTAAACTCCCTAACTTTGCAACTTGTCCAAAATTGGGAGGAGGCAGAGGATATACAGTTATGCGTAGCTGTAAATGTAAATCCGGTTAGACTGATAGACAATATAAAATTGAAGTAGACAATATTAAACCCCCAGAGAGATGCAATTGGAGATAATGAAGTCCAAAATTCACAGAGCCCGTGTAACGGAGGCTAACCTCAACTACATTGGCAGTGTAACAATTGATGAAGATCTTATAGAGGCGGCAGGGCTTTTCCCAAATGAAAAGGTCTCTATTGTAAACATAAATAACGGAGAGAGAATTGAGACTTATGTTATAAACGGAGTGAGAGGAAGTGGCAAAATAGGAATAAATGGTGCTGCAGCCCATAAATTTTCTCCCGGAGATCTTGTTATTATAATGGCTTACGCATTGATGAGTCCCGAGGAGGCTGCCGGTTTTAAACCCTCTGTTATCTTCCCTGACTCAAACACCAATAAACTTGTTTAATGCAAAAAAAATCCATCTTAAAAAGAGTTTACTCCACCCTAAAGTATTTTATTCTTTTAGCGGTAGCCGGTGTTTTACTATGGGTATCCTTCAAGGGGGTACACTGGAGCGATTTTAAAGCCGGGCTACTGAGCACAAATTTCAGATGGATCGTGCTCTCTATGTTGGTTAGTATATTTGTATTCTGGCTTCGTGCCTTAAGATGGAGACTCATTATGCTACCCCTTGGTTTTAGAATAAAGAGGAGAGATGCCTGGGACGGGGTCAATATTGGGTACATAACAAACTTTGCAGTGCCTCGCGCAGGGGAGTTTGCCAGATGCGGAGTAATAACAAAAAAGACAGGGCTACCATTTGAAACAGTAGCTGGAACCGTTGTGCTGGAAAGAAGCATTGACCTTCTATCTCTGGGCACAATAACACTGGCAATAATAGTTCTTGAATGGAAAAAATTTGGCAATTTTATAAATAGAGAAATTGTTGGAACACTGGATAACAAGCTGTCGGCTAATATGGCGTGGGTGACTGGTGCACTTATTGTCTCTTTTGTTGTTTTTCTATATATCATCTACCGTTTTCGTGAGAGGCACCCAATATTCCGTAGAATAGCAGATATTGCAAAAGGGGTTATCTCAGGAGTAATGTCCGGATTCCGAATGCATCAGAAGTGGCTGTTTCTCTTCTACACCGCAACTATTTGGTTCTGCTACTGGCTTATGAGCTACACAACCATTCTTGCATTCCCTGCAGTAGAGGGGCTGACTGCCGTAGATGCTCTCTTCCTTACAGTAATCGGGGGGTTTGGTTGGGTCATTCCGGTTCAGGGTGGTATAGGGGCCTATCACTTCATTATCTCTCTGGCACTGGCTTCAATTTATGGAATAGCCCAGACAACCGGAGTGATATTTGCCACAATTTCTCACGAATCACAGGCTCTCACGATGATCATATGCGGAACAATCTCATTGATAAGCTTCTCACTATCAAAAGCTCGTAAGTTATAAGATTTAGTAAAGGAATTTTATTTAACTTTACTGTTATGAGTATAATTCTCTTTGGTAAAATGCACTCCCTAATAAACTCTTTATCTGCAAATCTGCTCAGGTGGGCAATGTTGGTTGCCATTTTTATCCTGCTGCCCGGTAAAGTTATACAGGCTCATAAAGACACTGTAGATCACTTTATTATAGAAGCCTTGTTTCCCTCTACCATTATAGCCTTTACTGGACATTCCCGAATGCATTTATAGCAGTCCTGACAATTCTGGGGCTCTGTATATATTGGTCTTAACATTTGAACTCCTCCTTCAATATTTTACAAAGCAGGGAAAGATTTGCATTCTCGTACACCTTATCATCAATGACAATAACCGGGCCTCTGCTGCACATGTTTTCGCAGAGGCGTCCGGTAAATGTTAGTTCGGTATCCAATGAGTTGTCCTTAATAAATTGCTTTATAACTTTAACGTTAGCACTATTTCCACGACTGATACATGAACTGCCCAAACATATTTTAATGTTGTGTTTTTGCATTACAAATAGTTGTTAATGGGATGAAACGATCTTCTTAGTCTCTCTGTGAGCAAAGGGACAATCTTCTTCAAGTCTCCCACTATTCCCAAGTCGGAATATTGGAAAATAGGTGCGTATTTATCTTTGTTTATGGCTATTATATAGTCTGACTCCTCCATTCCTGCAAGGTGCTGTATTGCACCTGAAATACCAAGTGCAAAATAGAGATCAGGTCTTACGGTTTTACCTGTCTGGCCTACCTGACGATTGTGCCCTACGATACCGGCGTCAACCAATGCCCTTGATGACGAAACTTCGGCATCGATTGTTTGTGCAAACTCACGTAGCTTTCCGAACCCTTCGGCATCACCTACTCCACGACCTCCGGAAACCAGGATGTTAGCCTCTGTGATGTCAACCAGACTACGCTCCTCTTTGACGGTTTCAATTAGCTTTACACGAAATTTTGCGCTATTGTACTTAGGATTGAAGTTGATAATCTCACCTTTTCTGCTCTTGTCAGGAGTGACGATACACATCACACCCGGCCTTACTGTTGACATCTGAGGGCGATGCTCTTTGCAGGTAATTATTGCCATCAGATTGCCGCCAAAGGCAGGGCGGGTCATCATGAGATTTCCTTCATCAGAAATTTCCAGAGCTGTACAGTCGGCTGTAAGACCGGTTGCAAGCCTTGCCGAGAGTCTCGGTCCTAAATCGCGTCCTATTGTGGTTGCACCGATTAGAATAATCCCAGGTTTAAACTCCTCTCCAATCTGGTAAAGTGCCTGTGTATAAGGCTCGGTTGTGTAGTGCTTCAACTCGGGTGTATCAACTACAATTACTTTGTCTGCTCCGTGTGATATACAATCTACTGCAAGCTCCCTGATATTATCACCAAGCAGCAACGCACAAATTTTCTCACTATGTTTAGCGGCCAATTCTATAGCCTTACCAAGCAATTCAAGGGATACACTTTGAATGACGCCCTCCCGCTGCTCTATAAAAACATAAACATCTCTATATTTTGTTTTATCCATAACTATCGTATAATGAATTTCTCTTTAAGTTTGTTTATAATTATCTCTACGGCTTCATTTGGTTCTACTTCATAAACTTGTCCGGCAACTTTTGCTCCTCTTGTAAATGATTTGGCTACGCGGGTAGGAGAGCCCCCCAATCCGAGTTTTTTCTCGTCTACAGTTATATTGTCGAATCCCCAGATGTCGATATCTTTGCCAAAAGCCTCTACGATTCCGCGGACTGACATATAGCGAGCTTTGTTTACACTCGAAAGTACTGTAAGCAGACAGGGAGTTTCAACCTCCAGTATCTGATAACCCTCTTCGGTTGACTTTTTTACTGTCAGCTTTCTATTGCCGTCGTATTTAAGATCTTCTACATAGGTAATCTGTGGCAAATCCAGGTGTTCGGCTATCTGTGGCCCTACCTGTGCCGTATCTCCGTCAATGGCCTGGCGTCCGGTAATTATTATATCAAAATCCATTGTTCGCAGTGCTCCTGCCAGTGTATTCGATGTTGCCAGAGTATCGGCACCGGCAAACTTGCGGTCGCTCAAAAGAACTCCCTTATCTGCCCCCATTGCGAATGCTTCACGGATTATAGCTTCTGCCTTCAACGGTCCCATAGTGATTACCGTTATTTCGGCACCAAATTCATCTTTCAGCTTCAGGGCCATCTCCAGACCTCCTTTGTCATCTGGATTCATGATACTGGGCACACCTTCCCGGATCATCGTTCCAGTAACCGGATCCAACTTAATCTCTGTTGTATCAGGTACCTGCTTTATGCATACTATTATCTTCATAATTTCTCAGTGTTATTTAAGTATGTGTGCAGCGATTACCATTCTTTGTACTTCGTTGGTGCCTTCATAAATTTCTGTGATTTTTGCATCACGCATCATCCTCTCTACAGGGTATTCTCTTGTGTAGCCGTACCCACCATGGAACTGAACAGCTTTGGTTGTCATCTCCATTGCGGTCTCGGCAGCGAAGAGTTTACACATAGCAGCATCTGTTGAGTAGGGGAGCTTCTGATCTTTTTTCCATGCAGCTGACCGTACTAGCAGTCGGGATGCCTGAATTTTAGTCTCAAGATCGGCCAATTGGAATTGAGTATTCTGGAATGCCGAGATTGGTTTGCCGAATTGTTTTCTCTCTTTTGTATATTTAATAGTTTCGTCCATAGCTCCCTGGGCTATGCCAAGTGCCTGAGAAGCAATGCCAATTCGGCCTCCGTCAAGGGTTTTCATGGCAATTCCAAACCCTTTGCCAACCTGCCCAAGCAGGTTTTCTTTGGGAACAATACAGTTCTCCATTATCAATTCGCATGTGGCTGAGCCGCGGATTCCCATCTTCTTCTCCTTCTTGCC
>CAYGOE010000041.1:0-18768 GCA_964351405.1 uncultured Muribaculaceae bacterium
GGGGCGCATCTGCCACAGAGCTGGAAGAGCTTCTTGGCCGCGGCCGCGCCAAAAAGGGGATCTTCGAAGGAGACCTGGACCAGGGCGAGCTTGAAATTGGTCAGGTTGCATCAATGATAAGAGGTGAGGAGAGCGTCACAGATATCTTGAACGAGTTAACCTTGCCAAGGGTCGTGGGGCTTGGCTCAAAATGAGGCATATAAACAGTTTTACACAACAAAAAACCGCCCCTCAGAGGCGGTTTAATTTATTTAACTATCTGGTTATCAATAAAGACCCACGACCCTTGGCAAGGTTATTCAAATCTTGCAGATACCTCTTCCCAGTTGATTACATTCCAGAATGCCTCTATATAATCCGGGCGTTTGTTCTGATATTTTAGGTAGTATGCGTGCTCCCATACATCCATAGCAAGAATTGGAGTACCTTTTTTCTCGGCAACGTTCATCAGTGGATTGTCCTGGTTAGGAGTTGATGAAACAAAGAGATTACCCTTATCATCTTTACTCAACCAAGCCCAGCCACTCCCAAAACGAGTTTTGCCGGCATCCGAAAACTGCTTTTTAAGCTCCTCCATAGAGCCGAAAGTCTTTACAATTGCAGCCTCAAGCTTTGCAGATGGCTTGCCTCCGTTAACTTTCATATTGCCCCAGTAGAGATGGTGGTTGTAAAAACCTCCGCCGTTGTTTCTAACAGCAGCAGGCAGGTCACTGATATTGGCAAATATCTGCTCCATAGACATAGACTCCATCTCCTTGCCCTTGATTGCAGCGACAAAATTGTCAAAATATGCTTTGTGGTGCTTGCTATAGTGAATCTCCATTGTCATCTTGTCGATGAATGGCTCCAGCGCATCGTATGCGTAAGGAAGTTGCGGGAACTCAAATTTATTTAGTGTGTTCATACTCTTTTGTGTTTTTGAATTGATTTCGTTCTTAGTGTTATCCTTCTCTCTATTTGTTTCTGAGCTGCCTTGTGCAATTGCTCCGAAAGGCAATGCAAACATTACAGCCATTAATAATATGCGTTTCATAATGCAGATGTTAATTTTTTCTGTTTAGGTTAAAACAGAAAAATTGAGAGATAGTTCAAAAGAGATCAATCAAACTCGGGCAAAGAGAACAAACTCAAATGGAGATTCAAATGTTTCGCCGCGGTCAAAGGATTCGCGGGAGATCTCTCTCCACTCGGTTTGGTTTACAGCCGGGAAAAAGGTGTCGGCATAAGCGATGTTGGTGTGAACCAGGGTCAGATAGAGTTTATGAGCATAAGGGAGCGTTTGCCGGTAGATCTCTCCACCGCCTATAATGAAGACCTCTTGAGCAGAGTTGTTGGAATCGTTGTGCTTGATAGGTTGCCCGGAGATGTTTGCTTGCACAGGTTGCCCGGAGATGTTTGCTTGCACAGGTTGCCTGGAAATGGTTGTGGGCTCTTTGGCGGCGGCAAGTGCCTCCTCTATCGTGGCGAAAACCTCTACGCCGGGAGTTGAGGTCAAACTGTTGCCGTGAACCGGTAAAAGGGTGCGACTCACCACAATGTTGCGGCGGTTGGGGAGGGGTTTGCCCAAGGACTCCCAGGTTTTGCGCCCCATAATTACGGTGTGACCGGAGGTTATGCGCTTGAAGTAGCGAAGATCTTCCTTTATATGCCAAAGGAGTTGGTTATTGCGCCCAATGGCGCCGTTATCTGAAATTGCTACTATTATTGAGATTGTCATTTTTTATCTTTTAGATTGAATCTGGCGGAACTAAAAACAATTTGTCTGTAAAAGTTCTAACGGGCTGTATTATATTCAAACTGCCCGTTTGGACTCCCGGGCTAAACTGCAATGGGGGCTTTGATTACAGGGTATGGGTCATAGCCTTCAAGGTTAAAGTCTTGGTATTGAAAGTCGAAGATGTTTTTTACCTGTGGGTTGATAACCATTTTTGGAAGTGGGCGAGGCTCTCGGGAGAGCTGGAGGGCCACCTGGTCAAAATGGTTGGTGTAGATGTGGACATCTCCAAATGTGTGGATAAATTCTCCCGGTTGTAAATAGCACACCTGAGCCACCATCATTGTGAAGAGAGCGTAGGAGGCGATATTAAACGGAACACCCAAAAAAAGATCTGCACTTCGCTGGTAAAGCTGGCAACTTAACCGACCATCTGCAACATAGAACTGAACAAGTGCGTGGCAGGGGGGGAGCGCCATCGCCTCAATCTCGCCCACATTCCAGGCAGAGATAATGTGACGGCGAGAATCCGGGTAACTCTTTATCCCTTCAATAAGAGCAGATAGTTGATCTACCGACCCACCATCTGCACGCCTCCACGAACGCCACTGACTGCCATAGATCGGTCCCAAATTTCCGTTTTTATCTGCCCACTCATCCCATATGCTTACTCCGTTGTCATTAAGATACTTAATATTTGTGTCACCCTTAATAAACCAGAGTAACTCGTAGATAATTGACTTAAGATGAAGTTTTTTTGTTGTAAGAAGTGGAAACCCATTGGCAAGGTCAAACCGCATCTGGTAACCGAAAACGCTTTTTGTGCCTGTCCCGGTACGGTCGCTCTTTAAGATACCCTTTTCCATTATATGTTCAAGAAGAGATAGATATGTTTTCATTCAATATAGATTTTGTGACTTGGATCCGATTCGTGGGCTAATGCAAATATAGCCAAATATGGGCCATAAGAAAAGAGATGATGGTCTCAATTATTTTGGATAATTTTGTAATAAATATTTCAATTCTCTAAATGAAAAAATATCTGACAATAGTCTCGTCGTTCATTGTAATGCTTTGTTTGGGGAGTATGTTTGCCTGGAGCATTATAGCAAGGGAGTTGGCAAATGATTTCGGGTTTTCTCTTTCAAAAACACAGCTTGTATTCGGGGCTTTCTTTACCTTTTTCCCTATCACTATGTTACTGGCAGGAAAGCTGGAAAGAAAAACAGGACCAAAGCTGCTGGTTTTAATCTCTGCAGCACTTTTTACCGGGGGATATCTGCTTAGTGCCATCTCAAACGGGAGCTATCCTTTGATTCTAATCGGAATGGGCGTTCTCTCCGGGGCAGGAACCGGGTTCGGATATCTTGCAGCTCTTGCTGTCCCTGCAAGATGGTTTCCTCATAGGGAGGGCCTTATAACCGGGATTGTAGTTGCCGGGTTTGGTCTTGCTGCCATATTCTTCTCATTTTTCGCGGAGCATTTGCTCAACTACGGCAAGAGTGTGCTGGAAACGATAAAGATAATTGGACTTTCTTATGGGACAATAGTGGCTGTGATGGCGCTTTTTATTTACAACCCGCAGGGCTACGGGGAGGAGGATAGGATAAAAATAGACTACAGCTTTCTAAGTACAAGAGCATATGTTAAGCTCTTGATAGGGCTTTTTATGGGAACCTTTGCAGGACTTCTTGTGATAGGGAGCCTAACGGCCATTGGAGCTCAGTACAATATAGAGAATCATATTTTAGTGCTTGGCGTCTCGGGTTTTGCTTTGGCGAATTTCCTGGGGCGCATATCGTGGGGATTTCTCAGTGACTACATAGGGTCAAACCTCTCTGTGCTTTTGGCATTAACTTTCCAGGCAGTATCGATCTTCCTTATAGGACACCTTACACTAACTCCGGTTCTTTATCTAGCTATTGCAGCGCTTATCGGCTTTGGCTTCGGCTCTAATTTTGTGCTATTTGCCAGAGAAACAGCTCAGATGTTCGGGCTAAAAAATTTCGGTTCAATCTATCCATACGTCTTTTTAGGATACTCATTAGCCGGGATACTGGGGCCTGTTACAGGAGGATTACTTTACGATCTACTCAATGACTTTTCGCTCCCAACCGCCATAGCAGCCGGAATGAGCCTCATCGGAGCATTGGTGGCTAATCTTTTTAAAAAATCACAACCAGTATGAATGAACAACTTTTGTTAAGAGACGAAAATATCTTCCCGGACGAGGATGGTTTAAAAATGGTTCTGGGAGATCTATATCCGGTTTATCGTGAATTTATAGAGAAAGTTACAGGGGAGGAGTACTCTCTTGATACACAATGGAACTACTACAAAGATGGCAAGTCGTGGTTGTGTAAGATTACAAAAAAGAAAAAGACAATCTTGTGGCTCTCGGTGTGGGATGGATATTTTAAAATCGGATTCTACTTTACCGAGAAGAGTGTGGAGGCAATATTGGCGCTGGAAATCGAGAAGGATTTGAAAGAATCATTCTTATCTACTAAGCCAATAGGGAAACTTAAACCCCTGGTTATTGACATTAGCAGCAGAGAGCAATTGAAAGATGCTTTGGCAGCAGTTGTCTGCAAGATATCAAATATCTAATTTTACGTTGTATTACAAATGCCGGATAAGATTATGGCAATACCAACAACAAGAGCAAAAGAGTGTGCAGATATCTCAATAGATATCGAAAAGTGCAACGGATGCGGTTTATGTGTATCCGTGTGCAAAGACTTCAGTCTGGTAATGGAAGATGGTAAGGTGAAGGTGAGTAAAACACCTCTATTCGGGTGTATTGCGTGCGGCCACTGTATGGCTATCTGCCCAACCGGAGCGATAGAGATTCACGGGCGGGAGCTCTCACCCAAGGATCTTTTTGATCTGCCCAAAAAAGAGAGTGCAGCAAACTATGAGCAGATTCTCTCTCTGTTCCAGAGAAGGAGAAGTGTAAGGGAGTTTGTAGATAGGAGTGTAGAGGCTCACATTAGAGAGCAGATAATTAGAGCAGCAGCTACATCCCCAATGGGGCTTCCACCTAGCGACGTTAGCCTGCTTATACTGGATGGAAAAGATAAGGCAAGGGCATTTGCACAAGATTTTGCCAACTACTTGGAGGGGATGAAGTGGTTCGTATCCAAATGGTTTCTTGCACTAATGCGCCCCCTTTGGGGCAAAGCAAATGACGAGATGTTCCGCGGTTTTGTAAAGCCACTCTTTAAAACCTATACAGAGGGGATGAAAGCGGGAGAGAACCTGATAAATTACGATGCACCGCTTGCAATTTATTTCTATGGCTCACCATATTCCGACCCTGCCGACCCTATTATAGCAGCAACATATGCAATGATAGCAGCAGAGGCCCTTGGCCTTGGTACCTGTATGTTGGGCGGAGTTCATCCTCTTATCCAAAACGGTAAAAAAGCTGCACAGCTTCGTGAAAAATATGGAATCAAATACAAAAGCAGAGAGGGGCTTTTCGTGATTTTCGGTTACTCTGCCGTAAAATACAGGAGAGGAATCGAAAGGACTTTTGCAAATCTCACAAATTGAATGTAAGTGAAATGCGTTAACTTAATTTTTTTATTATGATAATTACAACTACAGACAAAATTCCAAACAAGGAGATAACTCAAATCCTTGGAATCGCAAGGGGGAGCACAGTTCGTGCAAGAAATATTGGAAGAGACATAATGGCTGGTCTTAAAAATATTGTGGGAGGTGAAATTGAAGAGTATACCCTTTTACAGGCTCAGGCAAGAGAGCAGGCAATTAAAAGAATGGTTGATGATGCTAAAAAGCTTAATGCAGATGCTATTGTTAATGTCCGCTTTGCAACATCGATGATAATGCAGGGTGCTTCGGAGATTCTTGCATACGGAACAGCGGTAAAAATTTCTTAAGATGGATAATATAGGGGAGTTTATATTAAGTGCTTATGGGATTTTCATAGGCATTTGTTTAATTATTATAATCTTCTTGATTATAAGAAGAGTTAGAATAAAAAAAACCGAAGATTTTGAACAGAGAAAGAACTAAGTGGTCTAAAATTCTATGATTTAAAATGAACTTATCTGGTCAATCGGGCGTTTTAAAGCCTTAGGTATGGGATTTGAGTCATTACCTTGTTTGATAACTTTAACAAATTTATAAATGATATGAAAAAAATATTTGTTGTTCTTTTTGTTTCGCTCTCAACGTGCCTTTTTGCACAGGGGGAGATTGAAAGGCTAACTTATGCAGATAGTCAGTATTCAAAAGTCTATCTGAATATTAAAAACAACACAAAGGTGTTAAAATATATATCGGCAAACGGATCGGAACTCAACATTGGCGATACGCTCATATTGGGTGTTCCATCCGGGACTGCTACTACAACCACAGTTGCCGGAGGCTCCGAAGGAACTATAGGAGTTGCAAGGGCGAGTTCAAAGAGCAAGAGTGTTTTTGCAACAATATTAATGGGAAAGCAGATTGGTTTCGGCACCTATATCAGCACCCTGAGTGACGATAGTAATGTTACGGCAAAAGCCAATATGCAGGGAGAGATTGTGGTGATTGCAGATATGAGAGTCTATCACAAGGGGAGCAGCAAGAAGCCCCTTGCGCTTGCAGTTTTACTGGGCGAGCCCAATGGTCGTGCTTTTGGACTTAATAAATATATGTCTATCAACGACTACGAAAAGAGCGTGTTGGCAGGAGAGATTCTAACCAAGAACGCACCACTTAACAGAGAGCAGGCAATAGCAAAGCTAAAAGAGGCAAAAGATCTTTTAGACCTGGGTCTAATGGATGCTGCCGAATATGAGAAGCTCAAGACAGAGCTAACTCCAATAATTATGAAAAAATAGTTGGGCTTACGTTTGATCAGGTGTTAGCGGGACAGGCATTTACTAAATGCCTCCCACTGACGCTTGTCAAGGATAGTCTCCAATGTAGTTATCAGAGTTTTATAGGGGGCAGATAGGTTAGGAGCGTTTTTCTCTTTAAGTGCTCTCACCGCCAGGTCGAACTCTGCTTTAAGAGCGATTATCTTCTTCTCAAGTTCGTGCCTGTCTGCTTTTACACCATTTACCAACTTTAACAGCTCCTTTTTGGCAGCGACAAACCTGGCCTCCATTTTTGCAAGCACTTCTCGCTGAGTTTTCATAAAAATCTGGATTTGCTCTTCATAAACCGAGAGAGCCTTTCTAACCTCAAGAGCCTGTTTGTCTGTCAGTTTTACAGATTTAACACAGCTAATTAGAGGATTTGCAGCAACCTTGGTATCAAAGCCGCTTGAACTTGCCAGATACACCTCCGGAAGCCCGCTGTTGTTAAGAGAGAATGTCTCATCTTCTCCTCCGGTAGTGACAGGTGTGTTAAGATATTGCTGAGCTGCTTGTGCAACCAATTCATCTACGCTTTCATTATTATTTATCTCCCTGCTCTCTTTATTGCAAGAGATTAGCATAACACTCGAAATCATTAAAAAGGCTAAGAGTGTAATTATTCGGCTACTAGCTAAGTTTTTCATAATGCTATATTTAATTGAGATTTTCCCCGTTTTTTGTTTACCAAAGATAAAATATTTTTAACTTCGGTCTATTATTTTTACACTGTTTTTAAAAAATTAATATTATGGAAAATGTTTTTGGGGAAAACGGGACATTTACGACAATCTCCTGGCTATGGTATGCACTCTCTGTGGTTGTTGCCTTTGGTACCGGGGCACTGTGGTACACTGTTATCTTCGGGAAACAGTGGATTAAAGTTGTTAATTATGAGTGTAAATGTGGTGCGAACTTAAGTAAGGGAGAGGAGTGCAAGTGCAAATATAGCTTCCCGTGGGAGATGATTTTTCAGTTGGTATCTACGGCACTAATTGGGTTTATGTACTTTTTACTTACTCCACTCTCTCCGGTTATGTCTGTAATTGTATGTTTCGCCTTTGCCGGCTGGACAAAATCTATGCTCAAGTTTCAGATTAGCAACTGGAAGCGCTATATTACATTGGCATCAATTGATGTTGGCTACTTTGTTGTTGTATCTGCAATTTTTATTCTCTTCTCACTAATTTAGACGAACCCATTTTTAAACTCTTGACAGAACGATGAAACATATAGAGGTGGTGGCGGCAATCATTGTTCGCGGGGGAAAGATACTTTGTGTTAAAAGGGG
The DNA here is from genome assembly GCA_964351405.1 of uncultured Muribaculaceae bacterium. GTDB lineage: Bacteria > Bacteroidota > Bacteroidia > Bacteroidales > UBA932 > Bact-08. The sequence continues at coordinate 7,880 of CAYGOE010000041.1, forward strand.
AAGAGGTGTTTATGAGTATGTCTCTTTAAAATATGAGTTTCCCGGCGGAAAGGTAGAGGAGGGGGAGAAAGAAGAGGATGCTCTAAGGCGTGAGATTACGGAGGAGCTCAAACTGGAGATAGAGATTAATCGCCACTTTATGACAATTAACCACCTCTACCCAGATTTTGAGATTACTCTTCATAGTTATCTATGCTCAATAAGGGAAGCTTTGGGGGGTGATGGAGATAGTGTTCAAAAGCTTTTTGACGTAACTCTTACAGAGCATATAGAATACAAATGGCTGGCTGCAAAGGAGCTCTTTAGTGTAGAGTGGGCGCCTGCAGATGTTGCCATTTGCCAAAGTTTGATGCAACAATTATAAAAACGATGAAAAAAAGAATCCGTTTTAAGTTCGGGCCGGGGACTCTGGTCACTGCAGCGTTCATAGGGCCAGGAACAATAACTACCTGCTCAATTGCAGGGGCAAAATTTGGCTATGCCCTTTTGTGGGGGTTGTTTTTTTCGATAATAGCAACTGTGGTTTTACAGGAGATGTCGGCGCGGCTGGGGATAATTTCACGGCAGGGTTTGGGGGAGGCTCTCCGCAAGCATTTCACCAATCCTTTGGTGAGGGTTATTACCGCCATATTGGTCATCTCTGCTATTGGAATTGGAAATGCTGCATTTGAAACCGGGAATCTGCTTGGAGCATCTTTAGGGATGATCTCCCTCGCGCCGACCGCCAACCTGAGTGTAGGTGTGTGGTCTGTAATAATTGGGCTTCTTGCATCTCTGCTTCTTGCGGCAGGAAGTTATAAACTCATTGAGAGAGTGCTTATTGGCTTGGTAATATTGATGAGCCTTGCTTTTCTCACCACTGCCATTGTAATATCTCCGGTGCTTGCAGATATTTTTCGGGGGATGTTTGTTCCGACTTTGCCTGCCGGCTCACTGCTGGCTCTGGTAGGCTTAATCGGTACAACAGTAGTTCCTTACAATCTTTTCTTACACGCATCTGCAGTGCAGCAGAGGTGGAATAAACCGGACGATATTCCCGAAGCGAGGTTGGATATTTCGGTATCGGTAATTCTTGGAGGTTTAATTTCAATTGCAATTGTAGTTACATCTGCAGTTGCCTTTTTCGGTACAGGGATAGCAATCTCCAGTGGTTCCGATCTTGGTCTGCAACTGCAGCCGGTAATGGGGGGGTGGTCAAAATACTTCATTGGCGCCGGACTATTTGCTGCAGGAATATCATCTGCAATTACAGCACCTCTTGCCGCGGCATATGCCATCTCCGGAATATTGGGCTGGAAAATTGATCTCAAATCCCGGAGATTTCGTTTAGTATGGGTGGCTATACTTTTAATTGGCATACTCTTCTCAGTTATAGGGTTCAAGCCGCTGGAGGCGATACTATTTGCTCAGGCTGCCAATGGTATCCTTTTGCCAGTTATAGCAATTTATCTGCTTTGGGTTATGAATAGCAAACGTGTAATGGGTAACCACACAAACAGTTATTTGTCAAATATTGTGGGAGTTATTGTTGTTTTGGTTGCGCTGGGAATTGGGTTAAGAAGTCTTTTTCACGTTTTTGGGATTTTTTAAAGAATAAATTTTTGGCAATTGCCACATTTTAACTATATTGACAACGCATTTAACTTTAGATGTCAAATTCCGGTTTTAAGTTTATCATTTAGATTATGACTGTGGACATAAATTGCGATATGGGTGAGAGCTATGGCGAAACTGTCGTAGGGAATGACTCTGCGGTTATGCCGTTCATATCTTCTGCCAATATAGCCTGCGGGTTTCACGGCGGCGACCCGCTCACAATTGAGAAGACAATATGTCTTGCTCTCAAATACGGAGTCTCTGTTGGAGCGCATCCAAGCTACAATGACTTAAATGGGTTCGGTCGCCGCCCAATGCATCTCAGTAAGGCGGAGTTAAGATCTGCAATTCTTTACCAGGTGGGTGCGCTTAAGAGTATGACCGAAACTCTGGGGGCTAAGCTGGTACACGTTAAGCCGCACGGAGCTCTTTACAATAGCGCCTCTACAGATTATGAGATCTCCAGGGTAATTGCCGAGACAATAAAAGAGATTGATCCCTCGCTCAAGATGATATGTCTGTCTCAATCTAAAATGATTGATGCTGCTCACGATGTGGGGATACCCTACTCAAGCGAAGCTTTTGCAGACAGGGCCTATAATGAAGATGGCTCACTTGTTTCACGGGATACTCCCGGAGCAGTCATTACCGACGAAGATAAAATCATAGAGAGAGTTCTTCTGATGTTGACAGAGGGTGTGGTTGAGACCATAAATGGCAGAGTAATTGAGATTAAGGCAGATACTATCTGCATTCACGGAGATAATGAACAGGCCCCAAAACTTGTCAAAGCCATTTACAACGAGCTTACAGAGAGAGGTATACACATCAGATAACGATATAAATCGGCAATGCTAAAGTACTTTCCATCGGGAGATTCGGCACTCATAATAAAAGTGGGAGACCAAATATCGGTAGAGATAAACCAAACGATACGCCGCCTGCTTGCAAGAGTAGAGATGGAGAGTATCTCCGGAATCACCGATTTTATTCCCTCCTACAACGAGTTGATGGTTTGCTTTAACCCATCAGTCACAGATTATCGCAAACTAGTCGACATAATCCGCTCCCTTGAGACCTCAATTGAAGATATCCATCTACCCCCATCTGCCTTGAAAGAGGTTCCGGTTCTTTATGGTGGAAAGAGAATATTTAGTGAGATCAAATCTTTAGGAGAAAATGTATTAGAAAATATTGGACCCGACCTCGAAGATGTTGCCAGATTCAATAAACTATCTGTTGATGAGGTTATTCAGATTCACTCCTCAGCTACATATCTGGTCTATATGCTTGGCTTTACACCCGGCTTCTGCTATTTGGGCGGGATGGACAGCAGAATCGCAATGCCGCGCAAAGAGACGCCCCGCTTAAAAATCCCGGAGGGTTCTGTCGGGATAGCCGACCAACAGACCGGCATCTACCCCATTGAAAGCCCGGGTGGTTGGCAGCTTATTGGTAAAACCCCCCTCAAACTCTTTGACCCTAACCGTAAACCAGAATTCCTGTTTGAAATAGGCGACACATTACGCTTTAAACCTATCTCAGAAATAGAGTATATAAGATTAAGTAAAGAATGGCAGAGATAATTATTGAGAAAGGTGGAATGCTCACAACAATCCAGGACAGCGGTCGGCACGGCTACCAGCGCTTTGGGATGCCGGTCTCAGGTGCAATGGACCTGCTCTCACTGCAAATTGCCAACACCCTTGTCGGCAACCCTTGCAGCGAACCTTCTCTGGTTGGAAATATCCCGGGAGCTGCGGCCCTGGAAGCAACGCTTGTTGGTCCCGAAATTCTTTTTGTGGAAGCGAGCGAGGCGACTTCTGCCAGCTTCTCCAGCCCGGCTGTGTTTTGTACAACTATAGCTATTACCGGGGCAGATATGCAACCCTGCATCAATGGTCAGCCGGTTCAAATGTACACTCCAATAAATGTTATGTGTGGTGACAGGCTCACATTCTTGGGGCTAAAAACCGGATGTCGCACCTACATCGCCTTTGCCGGTGGGCTCAATGTCCCTTTGGTGATGGGGAGTAGATCTACATACCTGCGCGCAAAAATCGGAGGCTTAGAGGGCCGTGCCCTTAGGGCCGGAGATGTTATTCCGCTGGGATCTTTTACCAATCCGGCAGACAAAAATAGCTACCAATCAATCACCTGCGAAATTCCCGACTACCAAACAAACCGGCCAATCCGAATTATTCCCGGCCCCGAAATCAGTCGTCTGGATTTTGAAGGAATCCGCACCTTTCTCACCACCGAATACACTGTCTCTGTGAACAGCGACCGAATGGGGCTGCGGCTTGGTGGTCAACCCATACACATTAAGGGGGCCGAAGGCCACGACATAATCTCTTCCGGAATTTCATTTGGCACAATCCAACTGCCGGGCAACGGCCTGCCAATCATTCTAATGGCCGATCGTCAAACAACGGGGGGCTATGCACGAATTGCAAATGTATTGACAGAAGATCTGCCCAGAGTGGCACAACTCAAACCGGGAGATAAAATACGGTTTGTGGAACTGAGGAGGTAGCCTTGCCAAGATTACAGTTTGGCCAACTCGCTTTTAGCTATGCGAACATAGTAGTTTTTAGCATTAGGATAAGATTCGCTGCTGCCACAGAGGAGCAACAGGTCTATATAGCTTTCAGATGCTTTGGTGCCTGAGCGTGGAGCGGCCAGGTATGGATAGATGCCCTCAATCTTTGGAACGCTCAATCTTTTGTACTCTCCCGATACCCCCTTCTTGATATACACTTTATCCCAGGTTGTACATATATAGTACATCTGCCCACCCACCTCAATCATCCTCACCCAGTTAGTCTTCTCGTCGGTTGTGGTAAGGGTTTGGTTTGTCCAGGCATTCCCGCTGCGGGTTGCGTGGATAAATGAGTTAAGCCACTTATCACTCGGGTTTAGTTTGGTCAGATAGATTGTGTTTATCAGCTTGCCGGCATCCTGATAAATATCACTGTTATCTACCAGTTGGGGGCGGGTTTGGGCAAGAGAGTGTGTTTGCAGATTTATTATATCACTGCTTGTCCACGAGCCGCTTCTCTTTTCAAAATAACGGGATTTTTGATATAAATTGGGCAGATTAGGACCCACCCAGTCGTCCTGTACCGCAAGGATACCAATTCCGAAATCCGTAACAACCACGTATGGGTAGTAGTAGTCACTGCCAAGTGCTGTCCCGGCACTCTCCTGCCACCACTTGATTCCGTTCTTCTCTTTGTAACGTACAATATGAGATTTATTGAGCCCATAAGAGACAGCAATCAAATCATCTGCACCTATTGAGGCCCCAACGCGAATATTTACAGTCTCTCCCTGTGAGAACCCGTCGTTATCTACAATTACCTCCTGCTGGAAAGATGTAATATCTCCCGTTTTACAATTTGGAAACCAGTAGTGCTTTAGCCTCCCGTAGGAGCCGTTTTCGGTTGGTAGGGTATACGTTGGTTCAAAGACAATCAGATGGACTATACCCTCGGAGTCTATAAGAATATTTCCCGGTCTTGACGTATTGAAGCTCGCCCCCTTTTGCCAGCCCCCCTCGCCATCTTTACGATAAATGGCAATTTTTGAAGGGTTGGTAGCATTTGGGTTGGGATTGTTGTCAATATTCTCATTTTCTATAACATACATATATACTGTGCTGCCATATCTCACGATTTTGCACTGATTATATCCCCACCAGGTACCGTTTGGACCGTGGTTTTTACTGCCTGGGATCTGCTCCGAAAAGACATTAATTGACGAAACCTCAATCTTCTCGCAACCAACAAATAATAGTATTGTAATCAGAAAGAAAATCGTTTTTGGCAGTTTTGCCAAATCCTGCTTAAGAGAAGAACTTTGCTTCGTCATAGGTGCAATCAGATTTTTCATATGGTTGAAGTTTATGGATTTCGAAGAACTTTTCCAAATATAGTAAAAATGGTGTAACAAATTTCGAAACGCATAGTCTATATTCCGGACAATAGATGTAAATTCATAGTATAACAAACTTGAAGATGAATCAGGAGGAGTTGTTTAAAAAGGCGATCGGTGAAAATCATAAAATGATTTATGGCATCTGTTTGCATTTTTTCGGGTCAAATGATCTGGCACAGGACGCCTGTCAGGAGACACTTATCAAAGTCTGGCAAAATATTAAAAACTTCAGAGGAGAATCAAAAATGAGCACCTGGATAAGCCGGATTGCCGCTAACGTATGTCTCACCGGAATTGAAAAGGAGAGAAGAAAATCTTCACTATTTACAAAACTGACTCCTTATGCCTCATATACTGACTATTATCAGAACGATAAGAGGGAGATGGATGAATCAGAGACAGAGCGTATAAGGTTCTTTAATAATTTTAAAGAGAGACTGAATCCGTTAGACAGACTGCTTGTCTCTTTATACCTTGAGGAGAATGATTATAAAGAGATTGCTCAAATTACGGGATTGTCAGAATCAAACGCAAGAACAAGGGTTCACAGAATTAAAAATCAGATAAAAAAAGAGTGGGAGGAAAAATATGGAACTGGACGATTTTAAAAAGAGAAATAATAAAAGCAAAGAATCGGAAACGGGTGATAATCTCAATATTGATACAGTTGTAGATTCCCTGAAAAAGGATGAAATGAGTCAGAAGATAAAGACATTTGCTAAGATATCATTCCTTGCAGCACTTTCTGTTGTATATCTCACATTACAGAAAAATAGCACACCAAATGCACAACTCGGATTAATTCTGTGTGGGATAGGATTCTTATTGGGGGCTATTTTTCTATATTTCAGATACAGACCAATTCCTTCAAAATTTTATAATCTTAGTGTTGATGTGGTTCTGAAAAAGTCACAAGAGCGTTTAAAGTATTTTAAAATATCGGATTATGTAATATTAATCCCGATCCTGATGGTCATAGGTACCGGAGGAGGGCTTGTATTAACAGATCGACTCCTTAGATACACAGATAATCTCGTACTTATAATAGTAATATGGGTAATCTTTTTCATAATGCTCTCAATCTTAGGATTCTTCGTGGGGAAGAAAAACTGGGAAAAAGAGCACGGAAAACTCTACCGGGAAATTGATGAGCTCCTCAAAAATTTTAATGGGATACCCAATTAAAGGTTGGTTTTGGACCTCCGGTGGTTAGACCCATTTCTGTAATATTGTCAAAGACCATTATTGTTGCCTTACTTTGCTGAACTTCAGTTCCGTTAGCGCTCAGAGTATAAAGGAAGTTAATATCAACAAAGTCAGATGTCTTGGTTGTGCCTTTTACAGCTGTTGCAGGTACTCCCATCTGATAGGCAAATCCAACATCGAGAATACCTCCCGACCATACAGGTTTGAAGCGGTCAATAACCTTTACGATTTTATTTGTAGAATTCAGAAAGTGAGTTGAATTATAAGTAACTACAACGTCGGTCATATCATAGTCCCCTCTGGTTGGCCACAAATCTTCATAGGCCAGAGAGTGATAGACATTTTGTGCAGGATAGTGAGTTGAGTAAACAACATCGGCATCATCGGGGGAACTCATCCCAGTCGTCAGGAATACCATCTCCATCCTAATCATCAGGATCCTCAACAACAGGGAGATCGCCATAATCTATAGCAGTTACCGATGTTCCGACAGCATAAAAGACTGCGTCGTTGAAGTCATCGTCCGAACCGCCTTCTCTGGGCAAATCTTCGAAACCAATAATAACAAGCTGTCTTTGAGGATCGTACAGGAGTACATTGTGTGGCTTCTTAAGAGGATTAACTTCCGGATTAAACTGCTCCAGTGAGTAATAGTGTGGGGCGTTTTGATTAATTGATGCATCACTTTTATAGCCGTTTGCTACAATAAACCACCCGATGCTGGTTCCGGCAGGAAAAACATTTGTAAGGGCTGTCCCATTCCAGTATTGAAGCTGAACTCTGTTTCCCGAAACCAGAGAGCCTCCACTACCGGAGTATGATGAATTTGGGAACGCTATAATTTTATTAATCTGCCCAACACTGGTTGGAGGACTATTGGTTGGATAGTGAAAATAGCCCAGAACATTTTTATATCCGGCCCCTTCGTGTACAAACACCACCTCTACGGTTGCATTTGCAATTACCCTTAGCGCAGAACTCACTCCGTTTGTTATATACTGAGGGTTGTATGTAGGAACTGGTTTCTCCTCCGGTAGGGAGGCATTAACAACATTTATAAGCTCTGCAGATATTGACGCATCCGGAGAGAGCAGGTAGTTTGGTCTTCCGGAGCTTGTCCAGGTTCCAAGAGTTGTGTAACCTCCGGGCAGAACAGCATTGAGCGCAGTAGCATCACTCCCCGATTTAAAATTCAATGTTGCAGATTTTACTCCCATATAGCTTGCTGTACTTGAGGCATCTATAGTGAAGGTGTTGTTGGCAAAAGAAGATTTGAGCAACTGAGGAACACCAATGGTTGTGCTGTAAATACACAACTGGTTTACAGACTTTTTAATAGTAACGACCCCACTGTATTTATCGAAATTTGTTGCAAGACCCTTTAGGATAGGATTCAAATTCATTGTTGATATCTTTGTTATGATGGTTAAAGAAAATAGATTGCAAATATAAAATACTTTGTTACAAAGCAATATGGCTGTCAAGTCGCTATAACTAATTGAAACCTATTTAAGGTGCTTGCCTATCTCTTCTCCCAATCTGAACAGCTTCTCAATTACACTCTTATCCATAAACCAATCCTGAGGGTTCATTATAGCAATATAACTTTTGTCTTTAAGGCCGGGAACAAAATCAACATCCGGGATATTAACGGATAATCGCATTGCAGGAGACAACTCCAGCGCCTCAAGAATTTTATGCCCGGCCATTGTTCCTGAAAATAGCTCATTTGCAATATTTTTGTCATTTCCTGATATCACTACACTAGATAGAAAGCCCGGGTTTTTTCTCCCTATGTTTTTCATAAGATAGAAGAGATTGAGGTTATCCAGGATGTTCTTTTTACGGATATAGAATCTCTCTTTGTATTTTGAGGCAATTGGGATAAAAACACCACTAAAGACAGAGTACTCCCCAACAACCCGGTAAGGGTCACTCAACCATACAAAGTAACAGTTCTCCTGCTCATTATTGGGTATGTAGGCAAATATCCTGGATCTCTGAATTTTTCTGTAGGAAGATAAAGGATATCTGGACTCATCAAATTCAATATTACGATTTGTTTTTATTGCAAAATCACGCAAAGCCATTACTGCAGAACTGTCATCCATATTTTTAGGTATTAATGTCTTTCCATCTTATAATATACTCCAAGCCCCATCTCAGTTGCCTTGAGAACAATTTTTTGCATCAGGAACTTCTTCTAATGATAATTTACGGGATGTTAACGATACTATTGTTTGGCATAAAGGACTCAAATTTAACAATTATTTGCAGTTGGACAAAAAGCCTATAAAATAAACTTTATCCTTCTGATTAAAACTTATTTTCCAGAGCTTTTTCTACTGCTTTTTTGGCGTGGATAATTGTGGTGTCAAATACCGGGATGGTGAGATCTTCCTGCTTAATTAGCAGACCAATCTCTGTGCAACCGAGAATCACCCCCTGAGCTCCCTGCTCCACCATTTTTGAGATAATATTCAGGTATTTTTGCCTGGAATCGGCCTCAATCCTGCCCATACACAACTCTCCGAAAATAATGCTGTTTACCATATCGCGATCCTCCTTTTCGGGCACAACCACCTCAATACCACGCGCCATTAATTTTGAATTGTAAAAATCGCCCTCCATTGTGTAGATAGTTCCTAAAAGAGCGATTTTACCGATTTTTCTTGCAATAATCTCATTGGCAGTCATCTCGGCTATATGGTAAAAGGGAATTTTCACACCTTCAACTATCTGCGCCTCCACCTTGTGCATTGTATTTGTGCAGAGGATGAAAAAATCTGCTCCGGCCCTCTCCAGACTCTTCGCTGCCTCGTTTAGCAGCTGCCCGCTCTCTTCCCACTTATCTGCCCTCTGGAGCTTCTCAATCGGGTCAAAATTGACGCTGTAAATAATGCACCTTGCAGAAGAGAACCCTCCAAGTTGCCTCTTAACCTCTTCATTAATAATTCTGTAGTACGTGAGAGTAGACTCCCAACTCATTCCACCAATAAGTCCTATGATTTTCATAATGGATTGATTTTTAATTAAGACCCAATACTCTTGGCAAGGTAACTAACGATATACTGTAACCCCTCTTGCGACTGAATACCATCTTGGAAAACCCAGCTTCCAGTGAGGCCATTCCGTTGTGAGGTGAGTTCAAAATGTGCCATTGCAATACCCATATCCAGGTCGTGCATTCCCATCTTCTCGTAGATAATGTTTTTTGGTTTTTTAAAGAAGTGAAACTCCTTTTTTGTCTGGTCAAAATAGACTCGCCATGGCTGTGAGTTGCTTGAAGAGGGCGCAAGACGTAACATCTCCAGAGACTCCGAGTAGCTTGAGACAATATTTTCCGAACTTGTTTTGGCAGCACCCTTATGGGCGGTGTCAGATGTAAGATTTTGGTCTCCGCTTAAGGATTGAAGAGTTTCAAGCGGCCTCCCTGTTTTGTAGTCAAAAAAAAGCTTTTCCCGGGGCATTCTTTGCGATGCATTTGCGGAGAAGCGCACAAGTTTTTCAGAAAGCGACCTCTTATCTGCAGCATATCCTACAAGAACTACTCCGGGAACAACATACCCTTTTTCGGTTGTCAGATCGCCAAAATAGTTGTGGTCGAAATAACCTATCCAACATGTTCCAAGACCCAACTCGGTTGCCTTGAGAACCAGCTTCTCCATTTTGTATGCATAGTTTACTCTGGCCAAAGGGTTGTCTTTTGTCACACCCAGCAGATAGCTCTTATTTCCTTTAATTGCTCCGTATAGAAGCTTCATCTTTTTATCTTGAGGCCCCTTTTCAAGTATGAATAGTTTGTTTTTTACCCCCTCACTTTCGCAGATATCCTTAAATACCTCTGTATTATTGAGGCAGATAAACTCTTCAAGGGACTGTTTGTCCCCTATTGATAGATAGTCACCTGTGTAGGTCCGACAGGATTTTCGTCTGCGGATAATTTCTGTTATATTTTGAAAATAATCAACATTAATATTTTTGAGTGATTTAGTCATATTTCCTACTATTATTTTGAAAATAGGCGGCAATTCACTTGCCGCCTACAATTAATGCTTAATTATCAGATTTTCAATAATGTCCCAATACTCTTGGCAAGGTTAATCCTTCTTCTTCAAAGGAAGCACTCCGGCTAGGTCACCGATGAT
>CAYGOE010000042.1:0-18556 GCA_964351405.1 uncultured Muribaculaceae bacterium
GTGTTTTTATATCCTTTGGGGTGTATGGTTCCAATGAGTAATCTATAATATCCTTTGAGTAGATGACTCTCAATTTATAAACTCCGCTCATTGGCAAATTTACATTGAAGTATAGCAACTCTGCCAGTGGAAGCTCTTTTATTATCCCAAAGTTATGAAGCATTGTCTCTGAAGATCTCTTTAGGTGAAGATCCAGATTTTGGGGCACACCCTCTACCACTTTAATTGTCTCAATAAAATTCATAATTGTAGTTTATAATCTACTCTCAAAAGGGAAGTAGATCTTGGCCATCATTTCACTATGTTCATCTTCGCAATTACTGTTTACGGTTATCCCGCCTCCGCTTCTGTACCACATCTTTCCATCTTTGTCTCTCTCAATAAATCTTATCATCACTGCCGAGTCAAAAACCGACCCGTCAAAAAAACCGAAAACTCCGGTATAGAATCCCCTTTTCTCCCCCTCACTTTTGGCAATAAGTTTAAGGGTAGACTTTTTGGGCGCTCCCGATACGGAGCCAGCAGGGAGTAGTCTAAAAATAAGGTCTCCCAAATTATCTAAATAACTCTCGGGCAGCTCCCCTCTAATATCGGAGCTTACCTGCAAAATTTCTCCCTTGTCGGTTTTGACACTGTCTATGTAGCGGAAACTCTCTACCCAAACCCTCTCCGAGACCATACCTAGGTCATTTCTTATAAGATCTGTAATGGTGTTATGCTCGCTACTCTCTTTGTAATCTGAGAGAATCCTCTCCCTGGCCTGTGGTACGGATGCCAGAATGGTACCCTTCATTGGCCTGGAGGATATAACCCCATTTTCAATCTGCACAAATCTCTCAGGGCTGAAACATACGAACCTGCCCGGCAGACAGATTGCAAACGGGGATTCAGATTCAGAGAAGATCTCCTCAAAGTTTAATGATGTCTCTACCTCTGTTTTGCAGGTTAGGTTAATCAGATATGTATCTCCACGCATAAGCCCCTCAAGAACAGTGCAGAACTTCTCTCTATACTCCTGTATGGGTACGGGATTTAAAATTTTCAACTTTCTTTTTCTCTTTTCGGATAGTTGTCCAACTCTTATTGCAGATCTATTGCATATATCTCCCATTCTGAATAGTATCTCGCTGCTGTTAATCGGGTCTTCGATAAATATTCCACTCTCCAGCTCAAAATCTACCGCAAAAAGAAACGAACCTCTCTTTGATGCGGTACGGTTTATATGTTCACAAATCTCGGCCGCAGAAATAATCGCTACCTGGGAATCTTTTGCAAGGTTTGTGTTACCAGCCATTTAAAGAGTATTTTTGACACGGGTCTTTGACAATATTGGGGAATTGTTAACAAATGTACTAAAATATATACTTTTGCGGGGTGAAAAGAATTCTGATTATAGATAACTACGACTCGTTTGTCTACAATGTACTTCATCTTGTAAAAAAGGTGACAGATACTCCTGCAGATATCTTCTTCAATGATAAAATTCCCTTTGACAAGCTGGATAGTTACAGCCATATTATTCTCTCCCCGGGGCCCGGAGTCCCTTCGCAGGCGGGAGATCTGCTTAAGCTCATAAATAGTTGCAAAGAGAGTCACTCAATTCTGGGAATCTGCCTGGGACACCAGGCGATTGCTCAGCACTTCGGAGCCCGACTAATAAACCTGAGTCACCCACTTCACGGTCACAAATCTATTCTATCCATTGAAGATAACAACGACCCTCTCGTTGGAAAATTTAACAGTGAGAACCCGTGTACAGTTGCCCTTTACCACTCCTGGGCAGTGGAGAGAGATGGTTTTCCGCCTGTTCTCTCAATTGGTTCCTGCAATGAGGATAAAATAATAATGTCTCTGTACCACAAGTCGCTACAAATTTACGGCGTTCAGTTCCATCCGGAATCTGTAATCACAAACCTGGGCGAACAGATACTCTCTAACTATTTTTACGGTAACTGAGTACTGCCCACAAACTAAAGGCACCTGCAAACCCAAACATAATAAAAATATGTTTGTAGAGATCTGCCAAGCCACTCCCTTTTAGAAAGACCATTCGCATTATCTCTGTAAAATACTTCATCGGGTTGATGGAATTTATTATCTGTGCCCATACGGGCATACTGCTAACCGGAGTAAAAAGACCACTTAAAAGAATCATTACCAGCATAAAAAAGAACATTACAAACATTGCCTGCTGCATTGTTCGTGAGTTGTTGGATATAACCAGCCCTAAGCCTGAGACCACAATAAGGAATAGAAAAGAGAGAAGATAGAAGTCAAAAAAACTCCCTACAGGTACAAGCCCGTAGAGGAGTTTTGCTAAAATCAGTGTATTTGTGAGAATTATAAACCCGATAATCCAATACGGTATTAGCTTGGAAAAAATAAATGTGATCTTTCTCACCGGCGTTACATTTATCTGCTCAATTGTCCCCGCCTCTTTCTCCGAAACAATATTAAGTGCAGGCAGAAAGCCTCCTATTATTGTGATGATTATAACTATCAGTCCTGGTACCATAAAAAGCTTATAGTCCATTGATGGGTTATATTTACTTAGCGATACTATCTCTATTGAAGATGGCATTGCCGCTGTCACAGCAGTAGAGGACCCCCTATCGACGATTTTGCTCTCCATAAGTTCTGCCGAGAAGTCATTTACAACTCCTGCAAGATATGAGGCAGCAATACTCCCTCTCATACCATCTACTGCATTTGAGGAGATTGAGAGCTCTCTGTTGACTCCATTTACCAAATCTTTTTCAAAATTTAAGGGTATCTCCAGAATAATATCACTCTCAGCTCTCTCTATTGTTGAAATTGCCTCGATATAGGTCGCCCTATAGATTGCCTCGGCAAAATAGTCCGACCCTGATGCTTTTTGAGTAAGTGCTCTGGAATATGAGCTATTGTCGTTATCAACAATACATAATCGAATATCTTTTACATCCAGATTCGCTGCCCAGGGCATCAATATCATCATCACCACAGGATATACAAGTATCAACTTTGGAAGAAACCTATTTCTCGCAATCTGTTTAAACTCTTTTTCCAATAAAAATCTGAACATCATAATTATATTTAGCAATGTGACTCTCTACTGCAACCTGTCTCTAAAGCTTCTTAAACTGGCTGTAAGATAGATGGCTGCCATAGCAACAAGTACAGATAATTCGGCTACAACAGAGTTTAGCGGCAACCCCTGAATCATAAGTTTTCTAACAGCCTCTATGTACCATTTTGCAGGTATAAATTGTGCAATAATCTGTAGAATATCGGGCATATTTGATACTGGATAGATCATTCCCGAGAGCAACATAACCGGCATCATCAGAACCAACCCCGATATTAACATAGCTGCCACTTGCGTGCTCGCAATGGATGATATGAGCAATCCCATTGAGAGGGAGACAAAAATGAAAATCAGAGACACTATCACAAGCCAAAAGAGGCTTCCTGTTACAGGAACCCCAAGCAGAAATACAGATAGCAGCAATATTGTTGTCAGGTTGACTACCGATAGTACAAAATAGGGGACAGCCTTGGAGAGTATCAGAAAGAGAGGGCGTATGGGAGATACAAGCAGTACATCCATTGTGCCTGTCTCCTTCTCTCTCACTATTGAGATTGAGGTCATCATAGCACATATAAGCATAAGTATCAGACCCATTACACCCGGAACAAAATTATATGAACTCTTCATTTGGGGGTTATAGAGGAGTCTCACATTGGGAATAGCAACTCCGCCGGAGTGTAGGTTTTTCCCGGCAATATCCAATTCGGCCGACCGGATTATTGAAGATGCATATAGAATAATTGATGACGCCATATTGGGGTCTGTTCCATCTGCTATAAGCCCAACCCCGGCGCTTCCCTGATGCATCATTCTCTCCCGAAACCTCTCACTGTAGCTTACAACCAGAGAGACCTCTCCCCTTCTTAAAAGGTCATCTGCCTGCAGCTCTGTTGTAATCATCATATATGGTTTAAAATACTCCCCTGCTGTCAATCTCTCTGTTATCATTGTTGTAGCAGCATCGCGGGATGGATCCAATAATGCAACATTCACATTTCTTACCTCGTTTGTAAGTGCAAATCCAAATAGAATTATTTGGACAATAGGCATAAGAAGCAAAATAAGCACGCTCCTTCCATCTCTGAATATATGGAGAAACTCCTTCCTAACGAATATGTAAAATTGTCTCATCGTTTAGAGTTTGCAAGCTGATAAAAGACCTCATCCATACTTTTTGCACCATACTTTAACTTAAGGTTTGCAGGTGTATCTAAAGCATCAATTGCCCCATCCTTCATTATTGATACCCGGCTACAGTACTCAGCCTCATCCATATAGTGAGTCGTTACAAAAATTGTTATTCCCCGCTCTGCAGCTCCGTAGATAAGCTCCCAAAACTGTCGCCTTGCTTTGGGGTCTACCCCGCCGGTCGGCTCGTCCAGAAAAACAATGCCCGGGTTATGTATTATTGCTACAGAGAATGCCAACTTTTGTTTCCACCCTGCAGGCAGTGATTTTACCATTGTGTTTCTCTCTTGAGTAAAACCAAGTTCGTGGAGCATTCTCTCGGTCGTTTGGGATATTTCTCTCTCGTTTAATCCATAAATTCCTCCAAAGAGCCTGAAGTTCTCCCACACACGAAGGTCGTCATAAAGCGAGAAGCGCTGACTCATATATCCGATATTGGCCTTTACTCTTTCCTGCTCTCTTGAAATGTCGAAGCCTGCCACAAATCCGCGGCCGGATGTTGGTTTAAGAAGGCCGCACAGCAGCTTCATCGCAGTTGTTTTTCCGGCACCGTTTGCTCCGAGAAAACCGAATATCTCCCCCTTGTTCACCTCAAATGAGATAGAGTTGACCGCTGTAAAACTTCCAAAAACCTTTGTCAGATTCTCCACAATAATTACAGGCGACATATCTTTTCCTAAGTCAATATTCATATCAATCGTCGTTAGCAGAGAACTCCATATAGCAATCCTCAATGGTCGGGGCAATCTCTTTAATGTTGAAGTCACGGACTCCTTTTTGTTGAAGTT
This sequence comes from uncultured Muribaculaceae bacterium, assembly GCA_964351405.1. GTDB lineage: Bacteria > Bacteroidota > Bacteroidia > Bacteroidales > UBA932 > Bact-08. The sequence goes on from CAYGOE010000042.1 coordinate 5,047, forward strand.
TTTGTGTTAGAGAGTAAATATAGTTTGTGTTGTATAAGTCTTTATCAATAGCTATATGATGTTCTTGACCAAATGAATATACACTTTTAATTCCATCAACACTTCTTACTTCTTTCAATAGTGAGTACATATCTTCTCCCCATATTGCAAGAAGTTTGTTTTGGTAGGAGTCAATCACACCGCGGGGTGAATCACCGCTTAGAACTCTCCCATCTTTAATAAGTGCGACTCTGTCGCATAGTAGTGCCTCATCCATATATGAGGTGGATACCACAATTGTGATCCCATTTGCTTTTAGTCTCTCGAGCATCTGCCAGAACTCTTTTCTTGAGACAGGATCTACACCGGTTGTAGGTTCATCCAGAAAGAGAACCGCAGGTTTGTGGATTAGAGCGCAGCTTAGAGCAAGCTTCTGCTTCATACCGCCAGAGAGCCGGGAGGCTCTTCTGTTGCCAAAAGGTGCAATATCCTTAAAGATGTTCTCTATTAACGGGTAGTTATCTAAAACCTTAACATTGAAGACAGATGCAAAGAAGGAGAGGTTTTCGTCTACCGTCAAATCTCCATAGAGAGAGAATTTTCCCGGCATATAACCTATTAGCTTCCTTATCGATTTATAATCTTGCCTAACGTCGAGACCTTCAATGGTTGCAACTCCGCTATCCGGAAGAATAAGTGTTGTGAGAATCCGAAAGAGAGTGCTCTTTCCGGCCCCGTCAGGCCCAATAAGACCGAACAACTCTCCTTTTTGTACAGATAGAGATATGTTGTCCAGAGCTTTAACTGCGGAGTAGCTTTTGGAAACCCCTTTTACCTCTACAGATATATCGTTGCTCTTCAAAACGTTATTTTTAAACCTGTTAACAACTATCGGTTACTTTTTTTGAATCTCACCTCTCCATACATTCCCATTTTAATATATCCGTCATTTTTTACGGCAATCTTTACTGCATAAACCAAGTTCGATCTCTGATCCGGGGTCTGAATATTTGTAGGGGTAAACTCTGCCTCCTGAGATATCCACGATACAACTCCTGCGTACTCCTTTTTTGTCTCTTCATCAAAACCGGTAAATATTGCTGCCTCATCTCCCACTTTAATCTCGGAGAGATCTTTTGCCGAAACATATGCCCGCAGTATGAGATTATCCAGATCTGCCATCTTTAGCAGTGGTTGCCCCACACCCCGAAACTCTCCTCGGTTGGCATACTTAACAGAAATTGTACCTGATATTGGAGCGATAATCATACTTTTTCTAATGAGGTCCTCTGTTTGGGCAATCTGAATCTCTATTGCTGCTCCCTCTTTATCTGCTGATAGGTTACCACTCTCCAGAGCGGAGCGTTGGGCATCAATCTGCCTCTGAAGTGTAGATATCTGAGCTTCTATATCTTCCAGATTTTTTCTGTTCCCGGCATCTGCCCTTACCAACTTTTGAGCCCTCTCCCTCTCTACCTCAAGGTTAGATACCTGCTGTTTTAATACAGCAATCTGTTTAGAGACATCTGCCCTTCTTGCCCTAACAGCCTGGTTGCTTACAAGTAGTCTTCTCTTTTGGAAACTTAGCTGAATTGTATCTATGTAGCCTAAAACCGCGCCGCTATCTACCTTGGCACCCTCTTCTGCCCAAAGTTCCATTATCTTCCCGTTAGCCTCGGATGATACAATAAGCTCTGTCGCTTCAAACCTGCCGGATGCATCATAAACCCCTTTACTATCCCTGCAGGCTAAGATGGCCGGCAACAGGATAAGGATAACAAAAAACCTATTCATATAAAACTAATTGTTAAGTGTATATTTTAATTCGTTATGTGCCATAATAAGCTCTATCTCCCTCCTTCGCAAAGTGCATCTTGCAATTTCCAGCATATTAAGCTCTCTCAGATACTCCGAAACCGAAATGGTACCACCCTCGAGCTTCTTCTCTGCGGCATCTTTAAGTGAAACTCTAAGCTCTATCATCTTACTGTCATCTTCCAGCAGCTCCTGCAGCTTCTTAATTTTGCCGTTTATTCCGGTCCTTTTGAGTCGTATGTTGTATAGAAAAATCTCTCTTTGTGTTTCTATTTCGCTCTGCCGTAAGGATATCAATCTTAGTTCGTCCCTTTTTGTATAGAGAGATCCAAGGTTCCAGACAACCTTAATACCTGCTGTGTAATAACTCGCAAATTCATCTTTTAACATATTAAGTCCGGGCCTTCCGTACCCCGCCTGCAGATATGCACCCAATTTGGGCTGAGACCTTGAATCTATCACTGCTCTCTCGCTCTCAAGAGAATTTTTACGGGAAACTAAGAGATTGAGTTCCGGTCGCATAATTTCTTTATTGTTACTAGTTTTAACCAAAGGTACTTCAAGCGTTGAGTTTTGATTAAACTCTACTCCTGTAATTTGTGAAAGCATAGTAAAAAAGGCATCTTTATCGCTTATGAGTTCTCTCATTCTCTGATTTAGAGAGATTAGCTCTACCTCAACTGCGCTGAGGTCACTTCTGTTTGCCACACCTGCAGAGATAAATGTCTCGATACGCTCCTTTGCGCGATAAAGCTCCCTCTCTGCAATGCGAAACTCTTGAATAAAACCCTCTGCCAAAAGTATTCCGAAATAGATGTTGTGAACCCTCTCTCTTAAAGTGTAAAGCTCGACCTCGACCTCCATCCTCAGAGATGCGGCAGTCGCCTCACTCTGTTTTTTGTACGCACCAGAGATTCCCCCATCCCAGATTGTCTGCTCAACATTAACAATTGCTGAGTACTGATCTTTACTCATAGGGGCTACTGCCACTCCGGGAACCATTACGGGAATTGATGTGACATCAGACTGATAGCTCCCTTTTGCAGAGAATATCACCTGAGGCAGATGACTTTTTGCTATGTTCCGGATAGTATACTCTTTTGCATTTTCGATAAGATTATATCTTTTAATCAAGGGATAATTTTGAGTGGCCAATTCGACACACTCCTCCAAAGTGTGTATTCTTACCGTCTGCTCTTGGTCCCTTGCGGGATTTTGCTTTGCCGGCAAATTTTGCTCACCTGACGACATTAATGAGATCACTGTCAATATTGCCGTAAATAAAACTACTTGCATATTATCGTATATAAATTATTATCAAATATCCTCTTTAATACATATTCCTCCCCATACCGTAAGAATAACCTCTTTGCTCCTCAATTTTGTAAATTTCACAAACTCTTCAGAGGTGTAATCTCTTACGTGTGAGATCAGGGGTTGGGCTATGTAGACAAAAAGATTCAGAGAGAGGATATTCAGGAATAGATCAAACGCAGAGATATCCCTTACCCTTCCCGCTGCAATCTCTTTTTTTAATTCTGAATCAATCCCGGAAAGAAGAGAGCCGACTGTATCTTTAATTTTTTCTGCAATTGCTCTAAACCTAACCGGATTTGTTGTCATTTCGTTTATTATTAGAAACGGAAGTCGGGGATTTTTAGATATTATCTCCGAATGGCTTTCAATTATGCTCTGTACAATATCCTTGAAGTTTGAAGATCTCTCTTTTGATAGCACTACCGCAGAGATGAAGCTTACAAACTTCTTTTCAAAAAGCTTTTCGAAAAGTCTCTCTTTTGTTCTAAAATAGTAGTGTATGAGAGCCTGGTTGCAGCCGACTCTTTTCGCAATCTCTGTTGTAGAGGTCATAGCGTAACCCTTCTCCAGAAAGATATCTTCGGCAACATTAAGTATCATCTGCTCTACATTCTCGCTTTTTTCACGATTCACTTTTTTATTAGTCATATTTAATACGTTTGTTTAATAATCCTATTAATCATTTGCAAATATCTTTACAATTATCGATATATGCAAAAAAAAATCCTATTTTTATGTAAATTTGCATCGTAGCTAAAATTTAAATAAGATGATATGCAGAATATTAATATTATTGACAATCATAGTCTCCTCCTGTATAAAGATTCCTAAGGATAGCTATGTCTCTGAACTTAAAGTTCCGTTTAAGTTTGACTGGAAGACAATAGAGGCTCAAACTGTAAAAATTGTGGAGCTCTCTAATGTGATTAATGGCAAAGGAGATACAATTGCAACCCTTTTGCCTCCTGGAGATTATAGCCTGACTGTAGTAAAAAACAGCACTCTCTCTGTAGTTAAGAGTATTAGTGCTCCTGCCACCAAAGCTATTGGGGGTTCTATTAAAGAGGCGGTCTATTTTCCGTCAAAAGGGCGTTATGCCACGGTAATGTTTGAAGATCTCTTCCCCTCAAAGGGAGATATGGATATGAACGATGCGGTCTTTGGACTTAATATAGAGTTTTTTGTGGACAATACCGCAAAAGTCAGGGCTTTCAGGATAAATATTCAGCCAAGGGCAATTGGGAGTTCTTATCCATCTATCGGGCTGGCAGCCTCTATCTATACATTCCCCGGAGTATCCTTTGTAGAAAAAATTAGCCACTCCTCAAACTCCTATGTTAACGATCTTTTCCGGGTTAACGCTGCGGGTGGCGAATACTCGGTTGAGCAGGGAAATCTCTTTGATGTTATTCCAATAACAGGAAATTTTAGAGCCTACTTCAACAATAGTAAAGATCTATTCCTAAACGTTAGAAATATAGACCCCTTTACCTCTACCCAAGAGTTCTATGTAGATGTTGAGTTAAAATCTAATGCTAAATTCCCGTTCTCATCTCTCACCCTGCTGGAACCCGCAGCTACCGGCAAAGTAAATATAGACATCTTTGGAGTATTCGGAGGAAGGGGAAAAGAGGTTCATTTCAAAGACGGACGCCCAACCAACTATTTCTATTACCCTTACTTTGTAAGCACCAATACCTCAAATTTTGCCACAGTTGACAATTGGGTTTGGGCTGTGCTTAGTGACCAATCCATCAGGCACCCTCAAGAGTTCAAAAAGATATACCACGCCTACCCAAATTTCAAGAGTTGGGCAGAGAGCGGTGGCGGTGGCGGCGCCGGTTGGTATGCTCCTGCTGTATTGGATAGCCTCTGGACAAGCGGCAACTTTAGTTATGTGAATTAGTTACACTAAAAAAAGATGCAAAAGAGCGTCAATATTTGATAAGTATTTTTATATTTGCAAATAATTTTATTAACAATTGTTGAAAACTCATTATTGCTGTGAAAATCTGTTTTTTACCCCTTCTTCTCTGTGCTTTACTTCTCTCTTGTATAAAGATGCCTGAGTCAAATGTAAAGCCAATAGATGAGTTGGTTATACCCCCGGGCTTTGACTGGAAGACAGTCAAAGAGTTAAACGTGACTGTTACCGTTACTCCTGTAGATGCTCAAAGTGCAGACAAGGCTCACGTTATAAGGATATATAACTCTCCTCTTCTTAATACCGGTGCGCTTTTGGCAACCGGTGTTGCAAAACCTAATGCATCCTATGTTGTAAAGCTATCCGTTTCCGCTCCTGTAGAGAATCTCTATGTTCACGAAACAAAACCCAACGGGTTGGTAAAAGTCTCTAAGCTCCCCATCTCCTCTTCTACTTTAAGTATTGCATTTGATAAAAGATGGGATGAGGACTCTTTCTTTACAAAAAGCCCTTTTATGACCGGTCATAATGCGCTCTTTACATCTCCCTCTATTGCCATCCCTACCGGATATGATCAGATAGTAAACAACAATAATACCCTCAACACTCTAGGCTTTAACACCGGAGAGAGCTCTGCTTACGGAAACACTTATAAATCCTATCTTATTCCTGCGGGGTATACAAGAACTTCTGCTATTAACTTTAGCAACTACAGGTCTCACGCAATTATCTATGTTCAAGGTACCTTAAATATCAATGCAGAAATCAATCTCAATAACTCCTCTATTGTAGTTTTAAGCGGCGGTAATGTTATTTGCGAAGGCATCAATACCGGTAGCTTTACAAATACTAGCAGCAATCCTATCCCAATCGTTTTCCTTCAGAACAACGCAACAATAACATCAGAGAAACATATCTCTTTAAACAATAACGTTATAACTGTTAATAAGGGAACCTTGATTGTAGACGGGAACAACTTTGATCTCGATATGAATAATGGAAGCAAGGTATACAACGAGGGAACAATTAGAATATTAAACAGTAAATCTGAACTGCTAATTACCAATAGTGCTCAGCTCTTTAACTCTGGGTTGATTGAGTCTCCTGATGTTGAGATGTCTGTCAATAGTACAACCCTGAATGATGTTACGGGTGTAATTAATATTAAACAGTGGTACCAGACCAACGGGACGGTGCTAACCAACCACGGAGAGATTGTTGCAACCACCTACTTTAAAACCTCCGGCGGCGGTACAGTCTATAACTTCTGTAAAATCCTTGCAGAGCTATCGGATTTAACTCAGATTACTGCATTTCTTGAGCCCGGCTCATACTGGAGTTCGCAAGATTTCAAGACCAACAACTCAAGTATTACAATGGTCGGTGGGAGTATGTTTCAAACTGCAAATGTGTCGGATATATTCCGAATGAATCTGCAATCCTCATCTGCCTCTTTCTCGTTATTTAAAAATACCGGTAATATGCCGGACCTTAGATGGGCTCAGACAACATTCAGTGGAAAAATTGAGTATGTTCAGACAACTCTCACCGAAGGTACCGGGACTAACGGAAGAGGGCTTTACCAGGCGTCATTTGTTAACGGAGCTCTTCTAAACAAAGTGCAGGCCCAAAACATACCGGGGACCACTTGCAACGGCTCATTCGGGCAGATAATTCCTGACGACGACGATGAGGAAGATCCAGAAACACCGGATCCTCTTTATGGCGTGTTCTTCCCTTCACAAACCGGCTGGGGCACCTATGCTTTTGAAGATCAGTGGCCTCAAAAAGGTGACTATGACCTTAATGACTTAGTTACTGCCTTCCGTGTAAGCTTTTACTCAAACTCCTCTAACCAGATTGTAGAGCTTCATTTCGATTATAAAATAACAGCAGTAGGAGCAACATATAATATTGCAGCTGCCTTCCAGATGGATAACGTAGCAGCATCTAATGTAACATCTGTATCGGGAAGTCTGCTCGGCGGTAGCACATCTCCTTTCCCGATTGATGCACGAGGAACAGAATCGGGTATAAGCACAGCTGTAATTCCTGTTTTCAACAACACAAAAACTGTTGTTTCATACAGCGGGTTCCTAAATACAGAGAGAGGCTCGTTTACTCCAACAGAGGAAAAAAAGGTAGTGGTTAAATTTACTAACCCAATACCTCAATCTCAACTCTCAATGGAGTCATTTAACTTCTTTATAGTTGTTAACCAAAGGGGAAGAGAGATTCACCTTCCGGGTTATGCAGGAACGACAAAGTTTGATGCCTCTCTAGCATCCGGTGCTACTCTCCACCCAAGCAATAATTTCAAAGATGCTCAGGGAATGATGTGGGGGCTAATGTTCCCCGAATATTTCAACTACCCGCTTGAGAGAAAGGCGATAATTAATGCATATAACCATTTTGCTGCCTGGGCAACATCTTCCGGAGCCCAATATCCGGACTGGTTTATGGATAAAGCCGGATACAGGAACGAGAGTCTTATCTATTAGAGATTTACTCGATCAAAAATTTGAACCTGCGCTAAAGTTTCTTTAGGAGTTTTAGCGCAGGTTTTATTATTGTTGCCTTGAAATATAGGGTTACCGGGAAAAGGAGTATCAGCATTGATTTTATCTTTATCCTTCCAATATATCCGTTTTTGAGAATAAACTTCAGAACAAAAAACCTTGTATTAAAGGGAAGTATCCCTGTCTGGTATGCAACTCCACTTAATATTTCTGATATAAGCTTATTTATCACCGGCCGTGCTAAAGTGGTTGTTCTCTGTTTTGTCTTTTCCAGCTCTTTTACAATTGTAAAATAGGAGATTATGTTTTTAAGAGAGAACTTTGTGGTCATCGTTGAGTTTGCCCTCAATCTTCTTCTGAAAAAGTCTTCAGGAATATATCCGACCCTCTTTGCGAAAAGATAGAGTTGAGAAAAAAAGAGCTCATCTTCGTGTATTATTCCTGGGTAGAAGTGGATCTCATTCTCTGTCGCAATCTCCTTTCTAAAGAGGTGCATCCAAGGAGCTACCCGAAAGAGATCTTTGCTTAGTAGGATATTCATAAGCTCTGCTCCGTTGTATATTCCCTCCCCAACTACACCCTTTCTGTTGTAGTGAAAACTTTGTGCATTTAGATTGGCGTCGTCACTGAAAGAGACAGCGTCAAAAAAGACCATATCCAGCGAATCCTTAACTGCTCTGTTATAACAACTCTCAAGTGCTTTAAGATCAAGAATATCGTCGCTGTCCATAAAGAAGAGAAACTCACCTTTTGAGACTCCCAGTGCTCGCTCTCTAGCTATTGAAGAGCCGCTGTTTGGTTGATCAATCAAGATTACTCTGGAGTCTGAACTCTCAAACTCTTTTAGAACATTAAGACTATTGTCTGTAGATCCGTCATTGACAATAATCAACTCTATATCTTTAAAGGTTTGATTAAGTATGGAGCCAACCGCCTCGTTGAGATAGATATCGGTATTATATACTGGAATTATTACACTTATTGCCGGTCTACTCATTACTCTTTATAGAGATTAGCTTTAATTATTACAAATTCAGTCGTGATAAACTATTGAATCTTCGTGAGGGAAGATCATCCTAAATAATTTGTCTTTTAAAAACCACATAAATGCCTTGAAAGTCAAAAGCAATTCTTTTCCTATCGGGAAAGGGGGGAATAGTTGGTGTACCATCTCCTGTGTCCATACAGTTGTGAAGAATGCTTTATACTCAGGCTGCTGGGGATTAACTAAAAATTCAAAATTATCCCTCCACTCTATCTTCACATTCTGAAGATTATTCCGATACATTACAAAGAGACGGAATGGAAGAGAGTAATAGGGCAAATAGGCAGAGAAGAGACCACCTACAATAGGATTAAACCCTTGTGTAATTTTTGATTTTTCGTATATCAGAAGTTTATTGTCTACCAGAAGCAGTACCCACCTATGGGCAGTTTTTGGGGAGAATATCTCCCCAACAAGGCTGGGTGTCTCTATATAACCTCTTTTTGCCACTCGAAACATCTCTTTTAAAAAAAGCGCTGGATCCTCTGTGTGTTCTAAGACGTGAGTAGCGACTACATAATCAAACTCTTTATCTTTGAATGGTAAATTCTCTCCGGCACCCTCTACCAGTATCTGATGTGGAAAGACCCTCAAAGAGCCGCATCTCTGGGTGTCGTCGAAGAGGAATTTATCTACCAGCACATTTGCCCTTCTTGTCGGGTCATTTCCGGGGCCAACATCTAAAACCCTGTAGGATTTTTTTATATGTAGATTGTTTTTATTGTACGGATTTTTTACTATCATAGCCGAATCGTTGCATAAAAGTAGATAAAATTTTGTATCTGTGGCAATTCTAAGAGTGAATTTATGTACTTGTATTAATGAAGAATTATCTATATTTGTATACACTCCTGTATTATAATTTTTTAAATGGCCATAAAAATCGCATACTGTATCCCTTCTCTCTTCTCTGTAGGTGGAATGGAGAAGGTTCTCACGCTTAAGGCCAACTATTTTACTGAGGTCTTTGGCTATGAAGTTACAATCATTCTCACCGATGGTAAGAATTTGAGTTATGCTTTTCCGCTTTCAGATAAAGTCAAAGTGATTAATTTGGATATTAATTATGAGGACATCCGGAGATATAAGCTCCTCCATAAATTTATTTCATACTTATATAAACAACATCTCTTCAAAAAAAGGCTCACAAAGACTCTCTTCGAAATTAAACCGGACATTACAGTCTCAATGCTCAGGAGAGAGATTAATTTCATAACCAAAATCAAAGACGGCAGCAAGAAGGTTGGAGAGTTACACTTTAACAGACTTAATTACAGAGACTTCAACACAAAAGGAATTTCAAGAGGGTTTAAAAGTCTTCTATCCAAAATATGGATGAGGCAATTGATAATCAACCTTAAAAAAACAGATAAGTTTGTTGTCCTCAGCTATGAAGATATGGCCCAATGGATAGAACTGGACAATGTTTGCGTAATTTATAATCCTTTAGCCGAATTCCCGGAAAAAGCCTCTGAATGTACTTCAAAAAAGGTGATTGCCGCAGGAAGATTTGTTAATCAAAAGGGATTTGATATGCTTTTGGAGAGTTGGAAAATTGTTAGCAAAAAACACCCTGAGTGGACTCTGGATATTTATGGGAGTGGAAATACCAAGCCTTATATTACTCAAATAATACAATTTGGATTAGAAGAGAGCTGCTTTTTACATAACTCAGTACTAAACATTAACGATAAATTTATTGAAAGCTCTATTTTTGCATTCAGCTCCAGATTTGAAGGGTTTGGGATGGTAATAACAGAGGCTATGTCCTGTGGAATTCCCCCAGTAGCCTTTGCCTGCCACTGTGGTCCCAAAGATATTATTAACGATGGTGTCGACGGTATTTTAGTAACGCCTGAGTGCGTAGATGAGCTGGCAGAAAAAATCTGCTTTTTAATAGAAAACGAAGATATAAGAAGAGAGATGGGGCTTAAAGCGAGGATTCGTGCAGAGCAGTTCAAGATTGATATTATTGCCAAAGAGTGGAACACCCTTTTTAAAAATTTATTGACAACTAATAACAAATAGTTTTAGATTTTTATTTAAACCTGCTGTGTTTAACTCCTTTTTAATTAACTAAATATAATCAAGATGGCTATAAAAGTTGTCTACTGTTTACCCTCACTCCATATGGTTGGTGGGATGGAAAAGGTTCTTACAATTAAAGCAAACTATTTCTCAGAGGTTTTTGGGTACGATGTGACAATTGTTTTAACGGACAGTAAGGAAAAAACTCCATATTTTCAACTTTCGAATAAAGTGAAAGTTATTAATCTGGATATAGATTTTGAATGTATCAGACTCTACCCCATATATATAAAAATACTCCTATATTTATACAAACAATTCCTTTTTCAAAAACGGCTTACAAAATTATTAGTGAGCATAAGACCGGACATTACCGTCTCAATGCTTAGAAGAGAGATAAATTTCATTACCCGGATAAAGGACGGAAGCAAAAAAATCGGGGAAATGCAGTTCAATAGGCTCAACTACAGGAATTTTAACACAACCAGCAAAATATCTATCATAAAAGATTTTTTCTCCAAACTCTGGATGAATCAGCTTATTTATAACCTTAAAAGAGTTGATAAATTCGTGGTTCTAAGCAGGGAAGATTTAGAGCGGTGGCCAGAGCTTGATAATATTATTGTTATTCATAATCCGATAGAAAGATTACCGGAGAGAGTCTCTGACTGCACATCAAAAAAGGTCATCTCTGCTGGAAGGTTTGTTGGACAGAAGGGATTTGATATGCTTTTGGACAGCTGGAAAATAGTTAATAAAAAACATCCCGACTGGCGACTGAACATATATGGGGCAGGCGACAGAACTCTCTTTAATGAACAGATAATACGAAATGGCATTGAAACAAGTTGTTCTACAAATGAGGCTATAAGAGACCTTACCGACAAGTTTTGCGAAAGTTCAATTTTTGCATTCAGCTCAAGGTTTGAGGGGTTTGCACTAGTTCTTACGGAGGCTATGTCCTTCGGAGTTCCACCTGTTGCTTTTAGCTGTCCTTGCGGTCCAAAAGACCTTATTACTGATGGTGTAAACGGGTTACTGGTTACCCCACAAAATGTAGAAGAACTTGCAGAAAAAATCTGCTACCTAATAGAGAACGAAGAGGTTCTCAAAGAGATTGGCAAAAACGCACGAGAGCGGGCAAAAGACTTTACTATCGATATAATTGCAAAAGAGTGGGATAAGCTGTTTAAATCGCTTCTTATCTCTAACTAATCTCTTTGGGTTTGTTTATTATATGTGCCTATTTTAGGCATAGTTGAGTTTAGGGCATAGTGTGGTGCAATTTATTATTTATATAATCAATCCCTCCAAAGAAATTAAGATTTTATTGTAGTAATATTGCATTTACAAAAAAGATAAACCGTTATTTGTGTCCTGAAGAACCGGTATTTTCTCTTCCAAAAAGAAAACTCTTCTATTTCCAATAATTAGTTTTAAATTAGTCCTAAAATAGCCTCATAAGTAGCAAATAGTTAAATTATATCATTTATGATACTTCAAATGGAACCTTGGTTTGGCGATGAAGAAAAGAACGCACTAAATCAATATATGGATGAAGGTGGGTGGTTGACAGAGTTCAAACACACCACAGAATTTGAGAAGAACATTGCTAAATTCACTGGAGCAAAGTACTGCTTTGTAGTTAATAATGGAACAATAAGTCTTACATTGATGGCAATAGCTGCTGGGATTAAAGCAGGTGATGAGGTTATCGTTCCTAATTTCACAATGATTGCAACGCCAAACTCTATTAAGATGATTGGGGCCAAACCCGTATTTGTAGATGTGGAGAAAGAAACTCTTTGTCTTGACATAGAAAGAGTCAGAAAATCAATTACTAATAAGACCAAAGCAGTTCTATTTGTGCCTGCTAATGGCAGATATCCAAAAGCAGGGATAGAGGCTTTCCTTTCTTTATGTCAAGAGTTTAATATACAGCTTTTAGAAGATTCGGCACAATCTCTTGGCTCTTTTTATCCAGATGGAAGACACCAAGGTACGGTTGGTTTATCCGGCAGTTTTTCATTTTCTGCTCCCAAAATAATTTCAACAGGACAAGGAGGAGCTATTGTAACAAACGATGATGAAATAGCATACAAATTAGGTCGTCTTAAGGATTTTGGAAGAAGTGGCGGAGGCAATGATGTCCATGATACTATTGGATATAATTTCAAATTTACAGAGCTTCAAGCAATAATTGGAAATGAACAAATGAAAAAGTTACAATGGAGGATTAATCGCAAAAAAGAGATTTTAAAACTATATCAAAGAGAATTAAGCGATTCGACTCATATAAAACTTTTTAACCAAGATTTAAAATTCACTACCCCTTGGTTCATTGACACCTTAGTTGACGATAGAGAGAAACTAATCTCATTCTTAAATAAGAATGGGGTCGGGACAAGAATAATGTATCCTCCAATCAATAGGCAATTAGCGTATACAAATATATATGGTATCCCTGATGACTCCAATTATCCTGTGTCTAAACTAGTTGGAGAAAAAGGTCTATGGTTGCCATCTGCCTCTCAACTAACAGATAAAGACGTCATTTATATTACCGGTCTAATCAATCATTTTTATTCTAACATCTATGATTAGAGTTTCGTTTATAATCTAAAATCCTTTACCCTTATCAGACCATATTACAACAACTTAAGGCCTTGGTGGCGCATCATTCAATATTTGAAAGGCTATCAAAAATTGAACACAATTCACTATATTTGTCAAAGACTTTTTTAATAATTTAATTGATCATTACTACTGATGCATTAATTTTTAAAACAAAGAAAGTTCATTGACATCTTGATTCCAAATCGAAGTTATCAAAGAACTGATATAAATTATATAATATTAATAAGTTACAAGCGTAGATGCGTC
>CAYGOE010000043.1:0-17754 GCA_964351405.1 uncultured Muribaculaceae bacterium
TTATGATTCCAGATGGCCGGTAAGTTTTAATAAATCTCCTCAAAAAGCGAGAATTCTTCTTATGTTAGCTCTTACTGTGACGAAAGATCCAAAAGAGATTCAAAATATTTTTATGGAGTATTAAAGAGCAGTGCCATTAACGCTTTTTGCCCTGAAAAGTCCGAAAATAGAAGATCCGCTGCCGCTCATAGATGCGTAGACTGCGCCCTGGTTATAAAGCTCCTCTTTGTAGAGGGCAAGTTCGGGGTACATTTCAAAGATATGCTTTTCAAAGTCATTAAAGAGATGAGCCCTCCAGTGCTCCAGAGGCATTTTTAGAATCTCCCTCAGGGGTATAGTTGGCAGTTTTGGAATAATTCTGCCATATGCCTCTGCTGTTGACACAAAAAGCGGCGGGGTGACTATTTTTATTTGGAGTCCGGCTAAAACAGGAAGATCTATTTTCTCCAGAACATCTCCTCTCCCGGATACAATCATCGGGTTTATATCTCCCTCTAAACCGAGGTGAGCATAGATAAAAAAGGGACAATCACTGCCCAGTTTTGAGGCATATGATACCAGAGTATCTTTATCTATTCCCAGTTCAAATAGCTTGTTTAGAAGAATAAGAGTGCAAGCACCATCGGAAGAGCCTCCACCTAATCCTGCTCCCGATGGGATGTTTTTGTAGAGGTGAAACTCAGCAGGGGGTATCTTATAATCTTTATTTAAGAGTTTGAAGGCCTTAATGCAGATATTTTCATCCGGAGTGCAATTCAGCTCCCTTCCATAAATTGAAAAAGAGAGCTTGTCGCTCTCTACAATTTCAAGTATATCACAAGAAGAGTTAACATCACAAAAGAGACTCTCCAGATTATGGTACCCGTCACTCCGTTTTTCAATAATCTGAAGACCAATATTTATCTTGCATTTCGGGAAGATTATCATTTACCCGCATTTTGAGTTTCCACAGGACATACAAGTGAGGCAACCCTCTTGATATACAAGGGTTAGAGAGCCACACATTTCACACTTCTTGCCGGAGTCATCTTTGGTTCCGTCCGGAATGTACCTCTTTAGTGTTCTCTCGACACCATTTTTCCAGGTGTTAATCGCTTCGCTATCCAGCTGGAGTCCACTAACAAGATTCACAACGTCCACAATAGGCATTCCGTTTCTCAGAACACCCGAGATGAGCTTGGCATAGTTCCAGAACTCCTTGTTGAACATATGTGAGACTCCGCCGATTATATTCCTGTAGCCATATTTATCAATATAGTGAAAGTCATATCGCGTATTGGAACTCTCGTCTTTCTCTTTAACAATGTACCCCATTGTTACAGATTTGGGGATACTTCTTGTATCCTCATCTATTAGTCCGGTAAAAATTTCGTAAGGTATGCCCTCAATATGACCAACCAAGGCAATCCACTGCTCTGCTCCGTTTTTAAACCTGATTACCTCTGCATCCAAAGATTTAGGACGCTCCTTTCTTCTTGACTGAGCCTCTTTGCTATCATTCTCCTTAGCAGAGACCAACACTCCGGAGCGTGACCCCTCTCGGTAGACAGTTACCCCTTTGCAGCCATACTCCCAAGCAGTTTTATAGACCTCAGAAACAAGTTCTTCGGTGGCATTATTTGGCAAATTAACCGTTACACTGATAGAGTGATCTACCCACTTTTGCATCTTACCCTGCATCTTAACCTTTGCTGTCCAGTCAATATCGTTTGATGTTGCCTTGTAGTAGGGAGATTTGGCAACCAGCTCCTCAATCTCGGAGACCTGCATAGCCTTAACGTTCTCGCTTTTATAGCCGTTCTTCTCACACCATACAATAAAATTATGGTGGAAAACATAGTACTCCTCCCAGGCATCTCCAACCTCATCGCGGAATGTTATGGTCACATTCTTGTCGTTTGGGTTTACCTTTCTTCTCCTTTTGTAGAATGGAAGAAATACCGGTTCAATCCCCGATGTAGTTTGAGTCATTAACGATGTTGTTCCCGTAGGAGCAATTGTGAGCATAGAGATATTTCTCCTTCCGTGTCTAACCGTTTGCTCATAAAGCGCCTCGTCCTCTTTTCTTATTCTCTGAATCATAGGGTTTGCCTCCTCCCTTTTTGCTTCAAAAATAGGGAATGCTCCCCTCTCCACTGCCATTTGGGTAGACGAGCGATATGCCTCTACTGCAAGAGTTTTTTGGATCTCAATAGCTAAGTCTGTTGAGTTATCATCTCCGTATCTGAGGCCGAGCGCTGCAAGCATATCTCCTTCTGCTGTAATACCCAGCCCGGTTCTTCTTCCACCCAGAGTCTTCTCCCGTATCTTTTGCCAGAGTGTGATTTCGGCAAGTTTAACCTCACGATCTTCCGGATCTTTCTCTATTTTGTCTATTATCGCCTCTATCTTTTCCATCTCCAACTCTATAAGGTCGTCATTGAGTCTCATAGCTTTTCGTACGTGCTCTTTGAAAAGATCCTCATTGAATTTTGCTTTCGATGTAAAAGGATTATCGACATAGGAGTAGAGGTTGATTGCTATAAGGCGGCAAGAGTCATAGGGGCATAGAGGAATCTCTCCGCAAGGATTTGTACTTACTGTTTTGTATCCGAGATCTGCATAACAGTCAGGTATTGACTCCCGGATAACTGTGTCCCAGAAAAGGACTCCGGGCTCTGCCGACCTCCAGGCGTTGTGCACAATCTTTTTCCAAAGAGCTGCAGCATCTATCTCCTTTTCAAATGTAGGTTCTGCAGAGTCTACCGGAAACTGCTGTTTATATGGTTTGTTGTGCAAGGCACATCGCATAAACTCATCGTCAATCTTTACAGAGACATTTGCTCCCGTAACCTTTCCCTGCTCCATCTTTGCATCGATAAAAAGTTCTGAATCAGGGTGTTTTATTGAAATAGTGAGCATAAGAGCTCCTCTTCTACCATCCTGGGCTACCTCACGGGTAGAGTTTGAGTAGCGCTCCATAAAGGGAACCACTCCAGTGGATGTAAGCGCACTATTCAGTACAGGGCTGCCTGCCGGACGAATATGTGAAAGATCGTGCCCAACGCCTCCTCTTCGCTTCATTAACTGAACCTGCTCTTCGTCAATTCTCATAATTCCGCCGTAAGAGTCTGCCGGCTTCCTGTGTCCGATAACAAAACAGTTTGATAGTGAGGCTATCTGATAGTTATTACCAATGCCGGTCATAGGACCGCCCTGAGGTATCACATACTTAAATTCACGTAACAATTCATAAATCTCATCTTCGCTCATAGGGTTCGGGAACTTCGCCTCTATTCTGGCGAACTCTCCGGCCAGGCGCTTGTGCATATCATCAGGAGAGACTTCGTAGAGATTTCCGTAGGAGTCTTTCAATGCATATTTGCCGATCCATACAGATGCAGCAAGCTCATCCCCATTGAAGTATCTAAGGCTGGAAGCCATAGCCTCCTCGTAGGTATATGTATTCATAGCATAAATTTATTAAGGGAAGAAAAAGCCGAGGGATCGCTCCTTCGACTTCTACAAAAATATAGTAAATAGATCTATTAAGCCTTTTAAACCTTATATAGTTATCAACAGGGTAATTAACAAGGCTGTTTTTTGAAATAGGGCTATCTTACTGATTTGCAGCCTTTATCCAGGCCTGATTTCTTCCTATGAGGCCCCAACCGTCCAAAGAGCCGCGAACTTTGAGCTTCTCGCTCTTTGAATCATAGGAGATGGTGCAACTGTAGATCTTTCCGTCCAGTGGGTCCAGGATAGTTCCTCCACTGAGTTTATCTTTATCTGCCTTCATATTTTTAATAAAGGTGAGCCCGGCAACCGGTTTGTTTTTATCTGCACCTGTACATTTATCGCAAAGTCTTTTAGGGTCGCCTGTTAATAGAGTCACAATAACCCCCTCATAGGAACCGCTTGGTGTCTGGAAGATGTTAACCAGGGATTTTTGCCTCCCCTCCTCATCTATTGTATACCATTTACCAACAATTTTATTGATTTGAGAATACGCCGACAAACTAATCAGCATAAAAAGCACCGATGTCAGAATTGTAAACTTTTTCATTTTTTTAAATGTTTTTATACCCCCCCAAGATAACAATAATTTTTTAACAACAGTTCATACTGCAGTTGGTACAGTGCCCGAACTCTCCCCGTAGCCTTGATTCCACAAGATCGCTAAGACGCACTTTAAGCTGCTCGCTATCTATATTCTCCAACACATCATACACAAAAGCAAGTTGTTGCAGTAGTTTGGCCTCCTGCCTGCCTATTCCGCGCGATCTCATATAAAAAAGTGCATTCTCATCCAGCCTTCCGCTGGTTGCTCCGTGAGAACACTTCACATCATCTGCATATATCTCGAGTTGTGGCTGAGCATATACTTTAGCCGAAGGCGATATAAGAAGGTTGTGGTTTGCCTGGTATGCCTCTGTCTTTTGAGCATCCTTAGCAACTACTATCCTCCCCGTAAAGATTGCTCTTGACTCATCGTCCAGAATCCCCTTAAAAAGCTGCCTGCTCTTGCAGTCCGGCACAAGATGGTTCATTATAACGTTTGTCTTTATTGTCTGTTTCCCATCAACCAGATATACTCCGTTGAGTTCACATACAGAGCCTCTTCCTGCAAGTTTCACATTAAAATTGTTAATGAGCGTAGCACCGTGAAGTGTAACTACATTAATCCGAATAAATGCGTCAGATTCAATATTAAGATCAAAATTCACAGTATGCTCCGAGTTGTTATGCTCGTTCTGCATAACCACAATATTAACACGGGCCCTCGCACCAACGTTAATCTTAACCTCCTCCTCCGTTTTAAAGCTGTCCAGAGTCAATGTGTGTGTGCAGAGAAGAATATTGGATTCGGTGTTATTGCCAAAAACCAGATTGTTTGTAAAGGTAAGATCCTCAGTATCGGCAGAGTCTCTAAAGCTTATAATCTGAACGTTTTCCGAAAGATGACAATCATCGTCTACAATATAGTTAAACCCCCTCTCTCCTTTGGGTGCAGAGACAGAGACACCCTCACAAGGGTCTAATCTCTCCCTTAAGACCCCGTTTGTGACAAAAGCCTGAATAGTCTGTGGCAGAGGAACCCTGCATCGGAAAACCTCAGGAATTTCAGGTGTGTATTTGAATTTACTCTCACTCATAATCTAGGCGTTTATCAGCCAGTCATAGCCTCTCTCCTCAACTTCAAGAGCAAGCTCTTTACCGGCTCTCTTTATTATTCTTCCGTCATAAAGCACGTGCACAACATCCGGTACAATATAGTCCAAAAGACGCTGATAGTGAGTTATTACTATAAAGGCGTTATCTGGTCTCTTGAGTTTATTGACCCCGGCGGCAACAACTCTTAATGCGTCTATATCCAACCCGCTGTCTGTTTCGTCAAGAATAGACAACACCGGTTCAAGCATTGCAAGCTGGAATATCTCATTTCTCTTCTTCTCCCCCCCGGAAAATCCCACATTTACACCTCTGCTGGAGAACGAGCTGTCCATCTCTACAACAGCCATCTTCTCCCTCATTAACTTAAGAAACTCGGCAGCCGAAATTGGGGGCAGGCCTCTAAATTTTCTCTGCTCATTTATTGCCGTCTTCATAAAGTTGACATTGCTGACACCCGGAATCTCTACAGGATACTGAAATCCCAGAAATATCCCGTTCCTGGCACGATCTTCCGGAGATAGCTCCAGCAGATTTGACCCCCTGAATATTATCTCTCCCTGAGTTACTTCAAATGAATCCCTTCCTGCAAGCACAGCCGAAAGAGTGCTTTTTCCTGAGCCGTTGGGCCCCATAATAGCGTGCACCTCTCCTGCATTAACAGAGATATCAATCCCTTTTAAAATCTCCTTCCCGTTAATGGAGGCGTGCAATCCCTTTATCTCTAACATATCGATTAAAATTTTCTCATTAATTGTTATCTCTCCACTGCTTTCTCCACATTGTAAATCCAAAAAACGCCAGCACAAGATAGCCTGCACTCACCATTGGCAGGAAAACCATTCCCGCTAAAATATAGAGCGTAATATTTGTAACATTAACTGTAAACCACGCTGCCCAACACTCAAGTTTTTTCTGAGCAGAGAGATATTGTGCGGTTAAAATTGCCATCGTGACAAACGCATCCAAAAACGGTCTCTGTGCCTGAGAGAAGATTGATGGAAAGAGATTGTCAATATAGGTAAGGACAAAGCCCCACACTGCAGCAAGCACGAATAGCTGAACAAAAAAGTAAACCCTCTTGCTGTTGCTCATAAGTGTCACCTTAAGCTGATGGATATTGTTCTCCTCTCCGCTTCTTGGATGTGTCCATCTGTAGTGTCCGTAAAAATTTATTATAAATGAGACCGGTTGAACCAGCATACTGGAGTATAGCCCCTTTTGATAAAACAGAATAAAGAGCAGGATATTGTAAAGATATCCCACCCAAAAATTGGCAACCTTAGCCCTGGTTGCAAGGTAGACACAGGTGAGTCCCGTGGCCACAGATAGAGTCTCAATAAGAGAGACCCCTTGACCTGCTATAGAAAATATTATATTATCCGTACTTAAAAGCTCAAACATCTTATTTAATCTCTCTAATTTAAACCCCGTTTACCCGACACTACCCTCAAGGGTAATCTGCAGTAGTTTTTGCGCTTCAACAGCAAACTCCATTGGCAGTTGATTGAGCACCTCCTTTGCATATCCATTAACAATAAGTCCCACAGCATCTTCAGACCCTATTCCTCTTTGAAGACAGTAGAAGAGCTGGTCCTCACTTATCTTTGAGGTAGTGGCCTCGTGCTCCAGAATTGCACTGTCATTTTCATTTTCTATATACGGGAAAGTGTGGGCCCCGCATTTGTCTCCCAGCAAAAGAGAGTCACACTGAGTGTGGTTCCTTGCGTTATCTGCATTAGGCAAAATTTTGACAAGTCCTCTGTAGCTGTTCTGACTTACCCCTGCGGAGATCCCCTTACTTACTATGCGGCTTTTTGTGTTTTTGCCGATATGTATCATCTTGGTTCCTGTATCTGCCTGTTGATGGTGGTTTGTTACGGCAACCGAGTAAAACTCCGATGATGAGTTGTCCCCTCTCAAAATTGTACTCGGATACTTCCAGGTTATTGCAGAGCCGGTCTCTACCTGAGTCCAGCACAGTTTACTGTTTTCACCTTTGCAGATCCCTCTCTTTGTCACAAAGTTGTATATCCCCCCCTTACCGCTTGAGTCTCCCGGATACCAGTTCTGTACAGTTGAGTACTTCACCTCGGCATCCTTCATAATAACAATCTCAACTACTGCAGCGTGAAGTTGGTTCTCATCTCTCTGCGGTGCAGTACACCCCTCCAGATAGCTTACATACGAACCCTCCTCTGCCACTATAAGGGTCCTCTCAAACTGACCTGTCCCCTTTGCATTTATCCGGAAATAGCTGGATAGCTCCATTGGACATCTAACCCCTTTTGGTATATAACAGAATGATCCGTCACTGAAAACGGCCGAGTTAAGTGCTGCGAAGTAGTTGTCTCCGTAAGGAACTACACTAGCGAGGTATCTCTTGATAAGATCCGGATAGTCTCTTACAGCCTCAGAGAATGAACAGAATATTATCCCTTTTTCTGCAAGCTGCTCTCTGAATGTTGTTTTAACTGAGACAGAATCAAAAACGGCATCAACTGCAACGCCGGAAAGTATCTTTCTTTCGTTTAACGGGATTCCCAGCTTTTCAAATGTAGCCTCAAGTTCCGGATCTATCTCTCCACCCTCCACCATCTTTTTTGGTGCAGAGAAGTAGATGATCTCCTGATAATCGATTGGTGGTATCTTTAAATGGGGCCATTTGGGCATTGTCATTGTGAGCCATTTACTGTATGCTTTAAATCTAAACTCAAGCATCCACTCAGGCTCTCCCTTTTTTGCCGAGATCGCTTTTATGATCTCCTCATTAAGTCCTTTTGGAAAGCTCTCCTGTTCCAGCAGGGTCTCAAAACCGTGCTCATATTCGGACTCCGTTACTTTTTGAATTATATCGTTTTCGCTCATGGTGGCGCAAAGTTATATCTTTTTAGACTATTTTTGCATACAAACATATTCGATATGGCTAAAATTGAAAGCAAAGGTAAAGTGCCAATGATTCAGGATCTTTTTCTTAATTTCGGGTTAACTCCAAACAAGGAATTTTTCGCTGACAACACCGGATTCACATACTCCTACTCTCATAAGGTGATGCTTGAAGGGATCGATTTTGACCTTATCTACACCCCTCTGAAACATCTTGGTTATAAGGCGGTGCTAAATGTGCTGGGGCCACTTTACTCAGATGGTTTTGAACCTGAGTCACTCTCCGTGAGAGTTGCCCTCTCAAAAAAAATCTCAAACACCTCAATTGAAGAGCTGTGGAGCGGAGTTGTTGCTGCTTTCAAAGAGCACGGGTTACAAAACATAGACCTTGATCTTCTCCCTTCGGTAACCGGACTTACTATTAGCCTTTCGTCACAGGGAAAACAAAAAAACGAACTCTTTGTTCAACGGCCGCCTTGCAAATCCTCCGATCTTCTATGCCTTAGCGGTGGGTTAGGTGCTGCATATTTGGGGCTTCAAATCCTTGAAAGAGAGAAGATGATTTTCGAGAAAGATCGTACACAACCGCAACTTGAAAAGTACAAATTTGTTCTGCAGGCATATCTTAATCCATATATTGACAGGAGCCTTTTTGAGACAATGAAGAGCGTCGGAATCTATCCAAGCAGGGGGGAGTTTGTGGTAAATGGCCTTGCAGACTCTGTTAAGAGCATCTGCCTTGCAAAAAGCCTTGGTGCAAAAGTATTTATGAACAGAATTCCGTTGGCGGCAGGGACATCTGAGGTTGCCGGGGAGATAAACATTGACCCTGTAACAGCTGCTCTCAACGGAGGAGATGACTATAAGTTCCTCTTTGCTGTACCTCTTGAAAAGCACGAAGTTTTGCAAAAAGAGTTTCCTCAGCTGGATATTATTGGCCATCTGTGTGACCCTCAGGCAGGAGCACTATTTGTGACTCCGGATGGAACGGAACTTAATCTAAAAGCTCAGGCTTGGGATGAATGAGACATTGACATTTCTCAGCTCCAAATAACTGAGCAGATCTGTATTGAGAGAGACCATATATTTCGTCGAAAAGAACTCGACAGCAATCTTGTTATCGTAGTCAAGAAACTTAATGGTAAGTGTAGTCTTACCCTTATTCTGTTTAATAACCTTTAGAAGTTCATTTCTAAAGCCCGGGGTTACCATCTTTACCGGAATATTGAGGGTCAGCTCCTTTATGAACTCCTCTTTTGTGTTTGCAAGATGCCTTATTCTCTTAACTTTAAGTTCATAATCTACCGATTTTGCCTCCTCTTTACCCGCAGATGAGAATCCAAACCGTGGAGAGATAGAGCACTTTAGAATCAGCGGTAGATTAGGTTGCATATACTGCATAAAGGCCTCATAATCTTTCCCGTAAATTGCAAAGTTTTGAGATCCGCTAAAGTCCTCAATTGTAAAATTTGCAAATGGCTTGCCGGAGTTTCTGATATAAGATATCTTAACTGAAGTAACAATCCCGGCAATTATAATCTCTCTCCCCTGCAAGGTCTCCTCTTTATGGGCCTGAGCCACCAGGTCTGCAGCATCTGCAACGGTGCAAGTTGTAAAGTTTTTAACCTCAAAAGCAAACTGATCCAATGGATGTGCAGAGAGGTACATACCTACAAGCTCCTTCTCTTTTTTGAGAAGTTCGTGCATATCTACCTCGACAGCAGCCGGAATCTCCGGAGGTACTAATTTGACACTTTCGCTGATGCCAAAGAGGGAGCTGCCTCCGTTTACTGTATCTGTCTGAAATCTGTTTCCGTAACGGATTAGTGCATCCAGAAATAGTTCATCTTTATTGGTTGTGCCGAGATATTGCGCTCTCTTTACCGATTCAAAACTGTCAAAACCTCCGGCATAGATTAGCGACTCAATGGTCTTTCTATTTACTACGCCAAGGTTTATTCTCTCAATGAAGTTGTAGATTGAGCTAAATGGTTCTCCGCTCTCCTCTCTTGCCTTTACAATATTCTCTACAGCAGCCGATCCTACTCCTTTAACACCCGCCAAACCAAAACGGATGTTTCCCCTTTTGTTAACAGTAAAGGTATCTATGCTCTCGTTCACATCCGGGCCGAGAACCTCTATCTTCATCCTCTTACACTCATCCATCAGCTTGCTGAGTTCATCTATGTCGTTCAAATTTCTGCTGAGTGTGGCTGCCATAAACTCGGGCGGATAGTTTGCCTTGAGGTAGGCTGTCTGGTAACCAATCAGGGCGTAGCAAGTGGAGTGAGATTTATTGAATGCATACTGGGCAAAAGCCTCCCAATCTTTCCATATCTTCTCCAGCACATCTTCCGGATGACCGTTTGCCTTACCTCCGGAGATAAAACGCTCCTTAATGGTATCCATTGTAGCTTTGTCCTTCTTTCCCATTGCCTTACGAAGGGTGTCTGCATCACCCTTAGTAAGAGAGGCTATCTTATGACAGAGCAACATAACCTGCTCCTGGTATACGGTTATTCCGTAGGTAGAGGAGAGTACCTCCTCCATTACAGGAAGGTCATACTCTATCTGTTTAAGACCGTGCTTTCTGTTGACAAAATCGGGGATATACTCCATAGGTCCCGGCCTATAGAGAGCGTTCATAGCGATAAGGTCTTCTAGCCGGTTAGGCTTAAGCTCTCGGAGCCATTTTCTCATTCCGTCACTCTCAAACTGGAAGGTGGCAACAGAGTCTCCTCTGCTAAACAGAGCGTAGGTAGCCTCATCATCAAGAGGGATAGAGTCTATATCTATCTCCACTCCCCTGGATTTTTTTATGTTTACAATTGCATCCTTAATGATGGAGAGGGTTTTCAACCCCAGGAAGTCCATTTTAAGCATTCCAACCTTCTCTATCTGAGACCCCTCATACTGAGAAACCCATATCCTCTCACCGGTCTCCTTATCGTTGGCTGTCGTTATTGGAATATGCTCCCTGAGATCATCCCTTCCTATTATGATAGCACAAGCGTGCACACCTACGTTTCTTACAGTCCCCTCCAGTTTTCTGGCATACTCCAGGGTCTCTCTAACAAGTGGCTCTCCATTATTGTATGCATCTGCAAAATCCGGCACCAGCTTGATGCAATTATCTATTGTTACGTCTACAGTATCTCCTTTTTCGTCGTTGGGAAATTTGTTAGGTACCAGTTTGGCAAGCCTGTCAGACTCCGCTAGGGGAAGACGTTGAATTCTGGCGATATCCCGAATTGCGCTCTTTGCTGCCATTGTTCCGAAAGTTATCACGTGAGATACGTGGTCTTCGCCATATTTCTGCTCTACATATTTGAGGACTTTGTGCCTTCCGTCATCGTCAAAGTCTATATCTATATCCGGCATAGAGACTCTGTCCGGATTTAGGAAACGCTCAAACAGGAGATCATATTTGAGAGGGTCGATATCTGTAATTCTAAGCGAGTAGGCCACTACTGAGCCCGCTGCAGAACCTCTGCCCGGCCCTACGGCTACCCCCATATTCCGCGCTGCTGCTATAAAATCCTGCACAATGAGAAAATAGTCCGGATAACCCATAAACTTGATGGTTGCCAACTCAAAATCTATCCTCTCTCTATGCTCTTCGCTAAGCTCTTTATATCTGCTGATCGCCCCCTGATATGTGAGTTCGCGCAGGTAGTCATTAGAGTCGGCAAAGGTTTCCGGAATTGGGAAATTTGGCATAATTGGTATTGATTCAATCTTATACGCCTCAATTTTGTTTGCAATCTCCACCGTATTATCCAGAACTTCCGGAAGATCTGAGAAGATTTGGGCCATCTCTTCTTGTGTCTTGAGGTACTCCTGCTTTGTATATCTAAGTCTGTTTGGGTCGTCATAATCTGCATTGGTGGTAAGGCAGATAAGCCTGTCGTGAGCCTCTCTGTCTTCCTGTGCCACAAAATGCACATCGTTTGTTGCGATACATTTAATTCCAAGCCCCCCGGCTATCTCCAGAATTCCTCTGTTAGCATTGCACTGCGCTTCAAATGTTGTTTGATCTGCTCCGGGAACATCTGTCTCGTGTCGTTGGATCTCCAGATAGTAATCATCTCCGAAAAGGTTCTGATACCACATTGCCGCCTCCGTAGCCCTCTCCATATCTCCGGCCAGCAGAGCCTGATTGATCTCCCCCCCTAGACAGGCAGAGGTACAGATAAGGTTTGACCCGTAGCGCTCCAGAAGCTCCCTATCTATCCTGGGTTTAGAGTAAAACCCCTCAATAAATGCGTTAGAACTTAATTTTACCAGATTCTTATACCCATCATAATTTTTGGCTAAAAGAACAAGGTGATAGCTACCCTGATCTTCCTTCCCCTTTTTACTAAAACGTGACCCCTTAGCCACGTAGACCTCACAGCCCACAATTGGCTTAACATCCGGATAATTTGAAGCACACTCAAGGAACTCCTTTACTCCAAACATATTTCCGTGATCTGTAATAGCGAGAGCTATCTGATTATCATCAGAGGCTTTTGCGAAAAGTTTGGGTATAGATGCAGCACCATCAAGTATTGAGTAGTGAGTGTGAACGTGCAGATGTACAAAAGCCATTTTTAGAGAGTTTCCGGAATTATTATTTAAATCAATTAACGAGTCTGCTATCCTATACCAGTGGTGTTCCCGTCATCTGGGCAGGAGCCGGAATCCCCATCATTTTTAAAATGGTTGGGGCAATATCTGCAAGTTTACCATCTTTTACACTCTTTACATCCTTATCAATCACCACAAAAGGGACCGGATTAAGTGAGTGGGCAGTGTTTGGAGAGCCATCCTGGTTAACTGCATTGTCTGCATTTCCGTGGTCAGCGGTAATTATGATAGAGTACCCATTCTCTAATGCCACACTGACAATCTCTGCAACGCAGTTGTCAACTGTTTTGATTGCCCTCTTAATTGCACTAAAGACCCCTGTATGTCCTACCATATCTCCGTTTGCAAAATTTAGAACAATAAAGTGGTGTTTCCGGCTCTTAAGCTCTCTTACCAGCTCCTCCTCAACCTCAAGTGCACTCATTTCGGGCTGAAGGTCATATGTAGATACCTGAGGAGACCTCACAAGAATTCTGTTTTCGTTTTCAAAAAGCTGCTCTCTCCCTCCGGAGAAGAAAAAAGTCACGTGGGCATATTTCTCTGTCTCTGCTATCCTAAGTTGGTTTTTGCCCGCGGCAGAGACCACCTCTCCTATAGTGTTTACAAGATTATCCTTGTCGTAGAGAATATGCAGTCCGGTGAACTTTTCGTCGTAAGGAGTCAGCGTTGAATAGTAAAGAGGAATCACATCCATATCCGGAATCCCGTGACCATTTTGGGTAAGAACTGTTGTAAGTTCACGAGCCCTGTCGTTTCGAAAATTGAAGAAGATAACCGCATCTCCCTCTTTTAGGGTTGCAACCGGCTCCCCGAGTGAGTCAACAGCGACGTGCGCCCTTATAAATTCATCCGTAACCCCTCTTTCATAGCTCTGTTGCATCGCGTCAACTCCACTTGTAAAACGCTCTCCTTTTCCCAGCACAAGCAGGTCGTAGGCCTCTTTTATCCGTTCCCACCTTTTGTCTCTGTCCATTGCGTAGTAGCGACCAATTATTGATGCCAGCTTTGCGCCATTTTGTGAAAGATAGCTTTCCAGCTCTGCAATATATTTAACTCCGCTTTTTGGGTCGGTATCCCTTCCATCCATAAAGGCGTGGACATAGACTCTCTCTAATCCTCTCTCTTTTGCCAGGTCCAGGAATGCATAAAGATGCTCCATTGCACTATGCACTCCGCCGTCGGACATAAGCCCCATAAAGTGGAGAGCCTTCCCGCTGCTCTTAGCATAATCGTATGTATTTTTGATTTCGGTGTTATTGTATAAAACCTTGTCTCTACAATCTTTATTAATTCTTACCAAATCTTGATATACAACCCTTCCGGCCCCTATATTCAGGTGGCCTACCTCTGAGTTCCCCATCTGCCCCTCCGGCAGACCGACGTCCTCTCCGCTCGCTTTAAGCAGTGAGGTTGGGTATTTTGCACGAATTGCATCCATATTAGGAGAGCCCTGAACATAAATTGCATTGGAGCTGTTTTTAAGCCCCTCTCCCCATCCGTCCAAAATCATTAAAAGTACCTTCTTATCCATAATTGTATTACATTTGTCCATTAATCTCCCGCAAAAATAGACAATTATGCCCAGAAAGAAAAATCAAAGCAGAGAAGGTAAAAACCGTTCACCAAAAAAGGGAGGAGCAAAACAGCCTAAGGCGGAGATAACCGGAAAGGTTATGATGACCCGTGAGGGATATGCATTTATTGCAACAGAGGTCGTCAATAGTGATATATTTATTCCTGCACGTAAACTAAGAGGCGCTCTTCACGGAGATCTTGTGAAGGTTGTATATTCTGAGAGAAGAAACGGAGGTTCCCGCAGAGAGGGAGAGGTAATTGAGATTGTCGAACGCTCAAAAAGACCATATATAGGCGTATTGCAGATAGTTGGAGATCAAGCTTGGGTTATTACCGAGGGGAAGAATATGCCTTACGACATAAGGGTAGAGATTCAGGAGAGCGACAAGGTTCACAACGGGTTCAAAGTAGCTGCAATGGTTGATGACTGGCCGAGAAAATCGGATGAACCAATCGGGCACTTAATAGACGTTCTTGGAATGCCGGGAGACAATAACACTGAGATGCACGCAATTCTCACCGAGTTTGGCCTTCCCTATAAATTTGACCCGAAGGTAGAGAGGGAGGCAGAACTGATACCCGATGAGATTACTGCGCAAGATATAAAAGAGAGGAGAGATTTTCGCGGTATTACAACCTTCACAATTGACCCGACAGATGCAAAGGATTTTGATGACGCACTCTCAATAAAAGAGCTTAGCCCGGGCAACTGGGAGGTGGGGGTACACATTGCAGATGTAACCCACTATGTGAGACCCGGAACTACCCTGGATAAAGAGGCCCTGGACAGGGGCACCTCTGTTTACCTGGTAGATCGCACCGTTCCAATGCTGCCGGAGAAGCTCTCCAATAGACTGTGTTCTCTACGGCCAAGAGAGGAGAAGCTCTGTTTCTCTGCAGTATTTGATATAGACGAAAAATCCAGAGTTCATAAAAAGTGGTTTGGCAGAACCATTATAAAATCTGATTATCGTTTTGATTACGAACAGGCTCAAGATATTATTGAGTCACAAAAGGGTCCTCTTGTAAACGAGATGCTTAAGCTTCACCAACTTGCAAAACAGATGCGCGAAGAGAGGTTTCGTAAAGGAGCTATCAGCTTTGAGAGACCGGAGATGAAGGTAGAGGTAGATAAAGATGGAAAGCCAACAAATATTATTCAAAAGATAAGCAAAGATTCAAACTGGCTTATAGAGGAGTTTATGCTGCTTGCAAACAGAGAGGTGGCAACGCTAATCGGTGGCAGAGAGGCCGGCAAAAAGGCAAATACCTTTGTTTACAGAATACACGAAGAGCCTAATATAGACAAGATTGAGGCTTTCCGTTCGTTCATAAACCATCTAGGCTACACAATGAGGCCAACCAAAAACCCGAGAGAGCTTTCCAGTGAAATCAACAACCTGCTTGCAACAGCAAAAGGTAAACCGGAAGAGGGGTCGATTGAGATTATGGCACTACGCTCTATGGCAAGAGCCAGGTACTCAACAGATAATTTCGGGCACTACGGACTTGCTTTCGATTACTATACACACTTCACCTCCCCTATACGGAGATACCCGGATATGATGGTTCATAGAATGTTGGCCCACTATCTGGATAAAGGAAAATCTCTGGACAAACAGAGTTATGAAGATAAGTGCAAGCACTCCAGCGAAAGAGAGCAACTGGCCACAGAGGCAGAGAGAGCCAGCATCAAATACAAGATGGTTGAGTTTATGCAGGATAAGATCGGTAATATCTACGACGGAAACATCTCCGGGATAACCGAGTGGGGAATGTTTGTAGAGATTGCAGATACCAAAGTGGAGGGGCTGGTCGCTCTAAGAGATATTAAAGAGGACTATTTCGCCTTCGATGAGGAGAGTTTCTCTTTGACAGGAAGGCGCAGCGGCAAAAGGTTTGTGCTTGGTTACCCTGTAAAGATAAAGATTATAAAGGCAAACCTGGAGCAGAAACAGCTGGATTATGCCCTTATGTGGGACGATAGTTGGAACAATGAAAACCCTCAGCCTCAAAACGAAAGATCTGTACAAAATGAGAGGTTTCCAAAAAAGAGGTCCGGTAACTTTTCAAGAGGAGGTAGAGGATCAAGAAAACCTAAAAGCTAAAAGAGACTCCTGCCATAAAGGAGGTAGGTCTTAATTTGAAAAAACGCTCTGTGATGGAGAGGTCTCCGGCAACCTTGTACCGAAACTCTCTGTTGTTGAATAGATTTGTAAGCTCAGCAAAAATCTCCCCCTTTTTAATTTTGAATCTACATTTAATATCCGTAAAAGGGTAGAGGTAGAACACCCCTGTAGACATTTCGTTGAAATAGAGTGCGGAGTTCAAGGCAAGCGTTGTTAACTCAGATAATTTAATATTAATCTTAGCGGTGGGGCTGAACGAAGCCAGAGACGACCAGCTCTCAATTCCGGAGAGGGACTCTCTCTGCTGAAGCATCAAGGGAGCCGTGAGCTCAACATCTGCAGTCGTGAAGAGGGAGAACTCTGCTGTGGGCACAATTGAGTAGCGATTGAGTCTCATTTTAGTGTAAACCCCCTGCTGCACCATAACAGACTCTGTTACACTAAAAGATGTTTTAACCCCAATCAACAGGGGAGTGTCAAAAAAACTTTTTGAAAAGTTCAAACCCGAAGAGAGTGACCCTCCAGAGTTTTTCTCAAAAAACTCACCTCTTAATATAAAGTCTTCAATATTAAACAACTCTCCTTCCATATAGTCTACAAAAGGGAGTGTTTGGTTTTCAAATTTATGGTAGCTGATAGAGCCCGACACATTGATTAACTTCAGTGGATTGTTATAGGCTCCCCTAATAAAGAGAATATCATCCCTGCTCTCTGCCAAAGACCCTGCCCCCTTCTCAAATGTACGGTAGCTTATCATTCTCATCCCGGGCTCCACCGAGGTTATCTCCGAGAATCTATTCGAACTCCGGTATCCCCCGGAACCCTCCCAAAATGATGATATTTTGTATCTGAGATTAATATCTGGAGCCAATCTAAGCGCTGCGTTCTGCAACTTAACCGGCAAAGTAAAATTTACTCTTAGCCCATCTTTTTCATATCCCAGAGCGGGTGATATATAGAGTTCAGTCAAACTGAGAGACCCCATCTTTGTGGTAACCCCATCCGAAGAGAGATCGCTTGCCGTCTCTAGCTCCTGGTAGCGAATATTTACTCCGGCAGAGAGCTCTGCAGTGATGCTGCCTGCTCTTCTGGTGTAGCTCAGGCTGTTCACAGATGTTATCTGAAATAGAGAAGCATCTTGGAATAGACTCTTTTGCGATTGAACACCATCCCAAACCACAAGCGTTTGAGGCATCTCGCTAAGATGTGTATTTGAGCTCAGTTTTATAAGAGAACGATTCATCGGCTTAATCCAGGATATAATCTCTGAGGCCTCATATTGCCTTAGGTTAGCCTTAGATAGGAGATCTCGTGCCCCTGAGATCGCGGTATTATTGTTCTCAAACCTTCCTTTAAGGTTAATCCTGTTTTGCAGAAAATATTT
>CAYGOE010000044.1:0-10889 GCA_964351405.1 uncultured Muribaculaceae bacterium
TTTAGCGGAAACCCCTCAGGAGATTTTAGCAAATCGTAACTGAAAACATTTTGTGCAGATAATTTTTCGGGCATAGATGAATACTCAAGTGCAGATGTGTGATGTGGTGCAGATGAATGATTGTGCAAAGAGGATAGGTTGCGTGCCGTAACTTCAAGTGCTTTGGGCGACAGGTCGCAGGCAAAGATTTGTGCCTGAGGCAGATTGTATTTCAGGGCAGCGGCTATGCAGCCGGACCCGCAGGCCGCGTCAAGAATTCTGAGGGAAGCCGTCTGGGGGCCAAGTGCTGTCGGCTGGGAATCAAGACCGGCCGCGGGGCCAGAGCGCCCGGCTGGGTGGGAATTAAGACCGGCCGCGGGGCCAGAGTGCCCGGCTGGGTGGGAATCAAGACCGGCCGGCTGGGGGTGTTGGGCGGCTATGTGGTTTAGGACCTGGGTGACAAGCTCTTCGGTTTCGGGGCGGGGTATTAGGACGCCCTCCTCGACAGAGATTTTAAGCCCAAGAAACTCTTGATAGCCAAGAATGTACTGGAGTGGGCGGGCGGCAGCAATCTGCTGCGCAGCACTTTCGAGTTCACCAATATGTTCGGGCGCAATTGCACCGTAGGGCTCCACCAAATGCTCATAAGAACTTATCCCGCAAAAGTGCTGCAATAGCCTTGCGGCTATCGCCCGCCCCTCCTCCTTCCCATAAAGATGACTCCCCATCTCCACAACCCTCTCAATATACTCTTTATAAACCATATCCACCTAAAATTGAAAATTAGGGTCACACCCAGAATTTTCCAGCTTGTTATTATCGTTACGATTATAATTCTACGTTAATATAACAATTATTATAATCATAACTATATTAATTTGTAGAGACCGCCCAAACATTCCCGGCAAAATCACTGGCGTACAAAACCCCGTCACTAACCACGATGTTCCCCAAAACAGGAGCACCGAGATTTATCCGCCAACGGAAAACCCCGCTGCGCGCATTCACACTATACAGATACCCGTCATTTGCTCCAAAATAGAGCACCTCTTCATACTCGCCACTCCCGGGTGCAACCCCACGTTCCCCGCCAACCCTACCATCCCCGAGGGAACTGGCAACACCTCCCACAACCGAACCGCTCTTAGAGATATCCCCGCCAACCCCGCCATTCCTGAGACTCTCACCGCTAATAGCAACTCTGTCCAGAAACGCGCCGCTCTCTACAGTCATCTGAAAATCTTTGGTATATGGCGCCGTATAGATGATCCCCGGGTTGGTCTTGAAATTCCAGAGCTCTTTGTATCCGTTCTCCCGGTCAAATGCAGCCACCCCCTTATCTGTAGTCCCCAAAATAAAAAGCTTGTCGGTCACCACCGGACGAGAGTTGTTGTTAATGGTATAGTTGATCTTATGCTTTACCAACTCATTGCCACTCAATGGATCTACCTCCATAATAAACCCGGGCGATGCATAAAAAAACCTCCCCTTAAAATAGACCGGCGAGTTATCTGCAATTCTGGTATCATCATCCTTTTTCGCCCACAAAAGCTCTCCCGTAACAGCGTTGTGTGCAAACCGCCCTGTCCAGTAAGCAGCTGTAAGCAAAACTCCGGACTCCGGCTCCACTACCGGGGAGGCCACGGTACACACACCACCCCGCCAAGACGTGTTCCTCCACACAACCTCTCCGGTTGATACCTTAAGGGCCGTAAGATAATGGCCGTGACCTGCATAGACAACTCCATTGTGAACAGTCACACCCTGAGTGTAAACAGGATGCAACTCCTTATCCCGCAGAGTCTTACTCCACACAACCCGCCCGGTAGAGGCATCAATCGCATACAAATTCCCAAGAACATCGCACCCAAGCAGAGTCCCCTCCCAAAGAGCCAGATTGTTCTTAATGGGGTTAGCAACAGGGAATCTCCAGGCAACCGACCCATCCCCCTTGCGCAAAGCGTGAATCGCACTCCCACCCTTACCATTATCGTCATAGGTTGCAGATATCACCAGATCTCCATAAACCAATGGAGATGTCATAAACGTATGGTTCCCCAACGAGGCAACCCACTTAATTTGAGGCATAAACGCATCCTCCCTACGCGCAGTGAACTCCCCGATATCTGCAGGCACCCTCGCCACCCCCTTCACAACCATCCCATTCTTAAATTTCGCCGTCACTACTGCAGATGCTTTTGCCCCTGACACAGTTGCCCCGGACACTGCTCCCCGGGTCGCACTTGCCCCTGACACAGTTGCCCCGGATGCTCTCTCACCGCCCGGAAGCGTTGCCCGCCAGGTCCACTCACTCACTTTATGCAGATTATACTCTGCCCCGTTATACTCTACCGTCGCCTCTGCGACATCGGTGCGCGTATCATAGATGTTGGCTATCAGCTCATAACTGTTATTTGCAGATGTTCTGGCATTTGCAGATGCTTTGTCGTTTGCAGATGCTTTGTCGTTTGCAGATGCTTTGTCGCTGGCAGATGCTCCCTCTCCCAAATTGGCCGGGAAGATTGTAGCTGCAATATGCCCTTTAAGCGAAGAGTAGCGGATCTGCGAGTCGAGATTCCCTTCGCGGTCAAACCTGATAGACCTAAATGAAGATGGGGTGTGATCTATCCCCCCCTTGTTCGGAGACATCGTTGCAATGGTTGTGACGCCCGTCCTTGCAGACCTCTCCATCAAATTAATATGATAATGAGCATAGAGATATGCTTTGAAATTATAATCCAGCAGATTTACAGAGGCACTCTCCCCCTTAAGGTGGAAATCGTCGCTGTAGCCTACAAAATGGTGTTTCATCAGAACAACCGGCATACCCTTAGGAATTGCATCCAAATCCTTTTTCAACCACGAATAAACATCATCTGCACTATAAAATGGCTTTCTATCTCCCTGCAGTACAGGTATATTCACAAAATGCACTCCGCCACTGTTAAAAGAGTACCATACCGGACCAAACAACTCCTCATACAACTCCTCGCCGTAGGCACCATCTACCAAATCGTGATTCCCTAAAGTGTACACAGCCCTCACCCCAAGATTGCCGGATGTGAGCTCCCGCGCGTGAAACCGAAGACCATTCTCATAGCAGATATCACCATTAAAAAGCACAAACGCAGGCCTGTTATAAACCACATACTCCTTAAGAACATCCACCCAATCCTTATGAATCCTTGCCTCAGTATCACCCAGATGCAGAAATTCCGAACTCGCCTCCGCACTCTTAACCACCCTAAAGACCAAATCATCTGCACCGCTCCTGAACCTTGCACTTTCGCCAAAACCATTCCCGGAACTACCCCCAAGGCCATCCCCAACACCATCCACACTGCCAATGCCCCCCTTACCATCAACGCGATAAAAAAAACTCCCCACCTGCTCATAACCATCCGGCGTACTCACAAACACAAACCTCGCCCGCTCCGCCCTCACAAACGAAAAACGCCCACCCGCATCACTCTTGCACACACCAAACCCATCCGACACCACAACCCCCGCAACACCCCTGCCCTTCTCGTCCAGCACAACGCCCTGAACAACCTCTTTATTTAAAACCTCAGATTGTTCACCCTTACCAGTTTTGCCGGAAACACTACTTGTCGTAATAGTTGAAATAGTGCAGATTAGCAAAACAACTATTTGAAATATTCTTTGTGGAATTTTTGTCATCTCGTTTAAATTTTGTAGCTATTAATCTAAACAAAGATAGTATTCTTCAGAATAAAGGAGATTCCTTATATAGAAAAACCCCCGTTAAAGGACGAGGGTAACCTAAATGTTTTCACAACGGAATAATCCTTATTGTGATTCGCTTCAAAATTGTGATTCAAAGGTAGTTAATTTTATTATTATTCAAAAAAATATTACATTTATAAAAAATAAATCATACCGTCATGATAAATAAGATATTAGGACTTGACCTTGGTTCTGCATCAATAGGCTGGGCATTGGTTTCAGAAGATTTGAGCAGTGATAATCCAAAAACAGACATTATTGATCTTGGGTGCAGAATTATCCCTTATGAAGGGACAGAAGGGCAAGACTTTACAAAAGGTGCCGGTGAAAGTAAAAATTCTGTTCGAACAGGATATAGGAGTGCAAGAAGAGGTTATGATAGATATCAGCTAAGAAGGGAGTTTCTAGTAAAAGTATTAATTAAGAATAATATGATGCCCGATGATGACTTAAAAAATCTCAATAAAAATAAACTTTGGGAGTTGAGGTCAAATGCTGCAAAACAAAAAATTTCACTTCAGGAGCTCGGACGCATCTTATTACTATTAAACCAAAAAAGAGGGTATAAAAGCTCTCGTTCCGATTCAAATATTGACAAAAAAGATCCTGAATATGTTGCTATTGTAAAAAATAGATACGACTCAATTAGAGTACAAAACCTAACTATAGGGCAGTTTTTTTATGAAAAAATAAAAGAGGATGATTATTTCAGAATTAAGGAAAACGTATTTCCGCGAGAAGCATATATTGAGGAGTTCGATATTATATGTAATACGCAAAAAGAGCACTATCCATTGCTAACTAATGAATTAATCAATAAGCTAAGAGACGAAATTATCTTCTATCAAAGACCTCTTAAGTCTCAGAAAGGGCTTGTTTCAACTTGTGAATTTGAAGGTTTTAGTGTGGTTAAAGATGGGAAGGAGTACTTTACAGGACCAAAAGTAGCTCATAAATCTTCTCCTTTATTTCAAATAGTAAAAATGTGGGAAAGCATAAATAATCTATCTATTAAAACAAGAGATGGAGACGAGCTCTATATTACTGTTGAGCAAAGAAATAAGATATTTGAGCATTTAGATAATAATGACAAGCTAACCGTAAATGATTTATGCAACATATTAAAAATCAAAAAAGATGACCTATATGTAGACAAAAAACTATTCAATAGTGGATTACAAGGAAATAACACTAAAAACCTAATTAAGAAATGCTTTAGATTCAAAGGAGAGTACGAGCATCTACTTAATATGGATCTTAAGATTGTTGAAGACATTAGTAAAATGGTTTATTTGTACAGTAAAAAGACTGGAGAAATAAATCCAGATTCTGTTATGTCTTCTAAAATAATAGATAAGACCGTTGAGAAGGACCCGTTATATAGATTATGGCACACTATTTACTCAATTAACGAAACAGAAGAGTGTTCTAAAGCCCTACAAAAGAATTTTGGGATAGATCCGGAGACTGCGATAAAGCTAGCTTCTATTGATTTTAATAAAATGGGCTACGGAAACAAATCTGTAAAAACACTTAGGAAAATCTTACCCTATCTAGCTGATGGATATAACTATGCAGATGCTATGACATATGCAGGGTACAATCATTCAGGTAGTCTCACAAAAGATGAAAATCTTTCAAGAGAGTTACTGGAATTGCTCAAGCCTCTGCCAAAAAATTCTCTAAGGCAACCTATAGTAGAGAAGATTTTAAACCAGATGGTAAATCTTGTTAATGAAGTAATAAAGCAATACGGAAGACCCGATGAGATTAGAGTAGAACTTGCAAGAGAACTTAAACAAAGTAAAGAGGAAAGAAGTGATACAGAAAAATTCATTAACAAAAGAAACAGAGAGAATGAAATTATAGCGAATAGACTTGGAGAATATGGTCTTAGGGCAACTCGCAATAACATAATTAAATGGAGGCTTTATCAGGAGATTGACAACGAAGAGCAAAAATTAAATGCTATGTGTATTTATTGCGGCAAAAACATATCATTAACAGAAGCTATCAAAGGTTATGATGTAGATATTGAGCACATAATTCCTAAATCAAAGCTTTTTGACGACTCTCAAAGCAACAAAACTCTAGCTCATAGGCACTGCAATAGTAATAAGGGTAATATGACTGCCTATGATTTTATGAAGGCAAAATCTCAACAAGAATTAGATTCTTACATAGAAAGGGTTAATTCTCTATTTAAAAATTCATTGATATCTAAAACCAAGCGGAATAAATTACTGATGTCCGAAAAAGATATTCCTGATAATTTCATAGATAGGCAATTAAGAGAAAGTCAATATATTTCAAAGAAAGCCAGAGAAATCCTTAGTACAATTTGTCATAATGTATGGTGTACCAGTGGAACAATAACTTCTGAGCTTAGACGGTTGTGGGGCTGGGAAGATGTTACAATGTCTCTTCAATTACCGAAATATAGAAGTTCAGGGTTAACTGAGATGATCTCGTGGGAGAGTGATCACGGAAGGAACAGTCACGAGAAAGAGGTAATAAAAGGGTGGACAAAAAGAGACGATCATAGACATCACGCAGTTGATGCCCTAGCAATTGCTTGCACAAAGCAGGGCTATATCCAGAGATTCAACACTCTGAACACACAAAAAACAAGAGATGAAATTGAAAAAAATGTCTCAGAGAACAATATCAGATATAAAGAGAAGCTTTCAACCTTAGAAAAATATATAGTTTCCAGACAGCCCTTATCTGTAAAGGAAGTTGAAGATGCTGTGTCTAGTATTCTCGTATCTATCAAGTCCGGTAAAAAGGTAATTTCTAAAGGGACACGAAAAGTTGGCAATAAGGGTAACAAGAGAGTAGTCCAAACGGGAGTAATTATTCCTCGTGGCTCGTTAAGTGAAAAGAATGTTTACGGAAAGATTAATGTAATTGAGAAGAATAAGCCATTAAAGTATCTTTTTGATTACCCAAACTTAATAGTAAAAAATCATTTCAAACAGCTTATAAATACCAGAATAGATGAACAAGATGGAGATTCTAAAAAAGCTTATTTACATTCAAGAAAAAACCCAATTTATTTGGATAAAGATAACTCTATTCCATTAGAATTTGCAAGCTGCTACAAAGAGGAATATGTTATTAAATATCCGGTTAATACAAATTTTAATAAAGTTGATAAAGTTGTTGATCTTGGTCTTAAAATTATTCTAGAGAAGCGTTTGAGAAAGTTCAATAATAATCCGAAAGAGGCATTTAAAGATGTTAAAATAGATGATGAGAATTCAATTAAGTGGTATCAAGATGAAGGGCTAACTGCTCCAATATATTCTGTACGTTGCTTAACTGGTCTTTCTGCTGTTGTTCCAGTAAGAAAAGATAAAAACGGGGCAGATATTGGTTTTGTGAAACCTGGGAATAATCATCATATCGTTTTTTACTATAGTAGCGATGGAGCTCTTTTTGAACATGTTTGTTCTTTTTGGCATGCCGTAGAACGACGAAAATATGGAATACCTTCAATTATTAATGACTCAAATGAACTCTGGGATTCTATACAACAGAGAGGAGCGAACTCTTTCCCCGAATCTTTCCTTGAACAACTACCGCCTCCCAACAGCAAACTTCACCTAAGTCTGCAGCAAAACGAAATGTTTATTCTTGGGCTACCAGAAGAAGAGGTAAAATCACTTATAGATAATAGAGATTATAAAACAATCTGCAATTACCTATATCGAGTCCAAAAAATTGCAAAAAGAGAATATTACTTTAGACATCATCTTGAAACACAGCTTATTGATAATATCGAATCAAAAACTGCAAAAAGGTATTTTCGCATACAGAGCATACCTGCGCTAATTTCAATGACACCAGTAAAAGTTCGTTTAAATATATTGGGAAAAATAATTTTGTGATAAAAAGAACCTTATATTTTGAAAACCCTGCATACATAAGCACCAAACAATTGCAGCTTATTGTAAAGGTACCTGAGGTAGAGAAAAACTTGCCTAAAGAGTTTAGTGATAAATTTTCAAACAGTATTCCGGTAGAAGATATCGGTGTAGTGATATTGGATAATCAGCAAATAACCATTACACAGGGAGCTCTTCAAGCATTAAGTGAAAATAATTGCGCCGTTATTATATGCGATAATTCACGAATGCCATCAGGACTCCTATTGCCTATAACTAGTAACACACTTCAAGGCGAGAGGTACCGTTATCAAATCAACTCCTCTATCCCACTAAAAAAACAGCTATGGCAACAGACTGTTCAGGCAAAAATATCTAACCAAGCCTTTCTACTCAAAGAGAAGAGTAATATACAAGTATCTAATATGTTAAAGTGGGTGAAAGAGGTTAAAAGTGGAGATTCCGATAATATTGAGGCAAGAGCTGCTGTCTATTATTGGGCAAATATATTTCCTGGGCAATTTAATTTTAACCGAGACCGGAACGGTTTACCTCCAAACAATCTATTAAACTATGGATATGCGATTCTTAGAGCAATTATAGCTCGGTCATTAGTCGGTACCGGGCTTTTACCCACTTTAGGAATCCATCATAGAAATAAATATAATGCATATGCACTTGCCGATGATATAATGGAACCATACAGGCCATTTGTAGATAACATCGTATTGGATATTATTAATAACGGTCAAGATTGTTGGGATTTAAGCAGAGATATAAAAATTCAGTTACTCTCACTTCCAATTGTAGATGTAAAAATTAATGAACTAAACAGACCTTTATCAATAGCTGCAAGCATAACAACCTCTTCTTTAATGAAGTGCTACACAAAAGAGGAGAATATTATATCATATCCCAAGTTTTTTGTATGAGCACCTTTGTACGATATAATGAATATCGAATTATGTGGGTATTAGTACTATTTGACCTTCCAACAGAAACAAAAAAAGAGAGAAAGCAGTACGCTTTATTTCGCAAGAGACTTATTCAAGATGGTTTTGCAATGTTTCAGTTTTCAATTTATGTTAGACATTGTCCAAGCAGAGAAAACGCAGAGGTTCATATTAGACGTGTAAAATCGTTTCTCCCTCCTAAAGGACAAATAGGTATTTTGAATGTCACAGATAAACAGTTTGGTGAAATGGAGATTTTCACCTCTCAAAAAATTATATCTGCCCCTGGAATAACCCAGCAATTACAATTATTCTAATAAAAAAACTCGCACCTTAATGCGAGTTTTTGCTAAGATTTAGCCACAATTTCCAATGTCTCTTCTGTCTATACAGTGCTATATATCTGCATTTTAAACAAGTTCTGCTGTGGCTTATAAATCAAAGATACAATTTTGAAAGCGGATCACAACTAGGGGCTACTGTGGTCGTTGTGGTCGGCTGCTGTGGCTTATAAATCAAAGATACAATTTTGAAAGCGGATCACAACTATTTCAGGGTGTCTATGGCTACGAATCAAGCTGTGGCTTATAAATCAAAGATACAATTTTGAAAGCGGATCACAACAATATCAATCTAATTGCAAGAGATAATTTAGCTGTGGCTTATAAATCAAAGATACAATTTTGAAAGCGGATCACAACTTGGCTAATAGGTGGAAATAGATTGAGGGAGCTGTGGCTTATAAATCAAAGATACAATTTTGAAAGCGGATCACAACATATACTCCAGCTTTTCATTGTTGGTTAAGCTGTGGCTTATAAATCAAAGATACAATTTTGAAAGCGGATCACAACGAGAGAGGGCGTAGTATTGGGAGAATTTTTGCTGTGGCTTATAAATCAAAGATACAATTTTGAAAGCGGATCACAACGCAAAGTCAGTAGTTAATGAAATAGACATAGCTGTGGCTTATAAATCAAAGATACAATTTTGAAAGCGGATCACAACTCTCTGATTGCTCCAAAGTTTCTTGATATGCTGTGGCTTATAAATCAAAGATACAATTTTGAAAGCGGATCACAACCCTGAATATCAATCGGTATTTGACTGCTCAGCTGTGGCTTATAAATCAAAGATACAATTTTGAAAGCGGATCACAACAACCACCTGTTCGGTGAAGAAGTCGTTTTTGCTGTGGCTTATAAATCAAAGATACAATTTTGAAAGCGGATCACAACCTACGACCAACAACGCCCCTGTTAGCGGATGCTGTGGCTTATAAATCAAAGATACAATTTTGAAAGCGGATCACAACGTATTCGTGCCGGTGCCTGTAACTCTTTCCGCTGTGGCTTATAAATCAAAGATACAATTTTGAAAGCGGATCACAACTAAGAAGTACCTTTGTTACCTTGTTGGCAGCTGTGGCTTATAAATCAAAGATACAATTTTGAAAGCGGATCACAACGCATATCGCTGAATTAAATACTATTGCCGTGCTGTGGCTTATAAATCAAAGATACAATTTTGAAAGCGGATCACAACGGTACAGGCAAAACAACTCTTGCAAAAGCAGCTGTGGCTTATAAATCAAAGATACAATTTTGAAAGCGGATCACAACTCCGGATGATAGTATGAGCTGAACGCTGTGCTGTGGCTTATAAATCAAAGATACAATTTTGAAAGCGGATCACAACTCAGGAACTCTCGGTCAAATGTCTGCGAAGCTGTGGCTTATAAATCAAAGATACAATTTTGAAAGCGGATCACAACATTGCTTTAAAGTTAACATAAGTTTGTACAGCTGTGGCTTATAAATCAAAGATACAATTTTGAAAGCGGATCACAACCAGTCTTGAATCTGATGAAAATACTCCGAAGCTGTGGCTTATAAATCAAAGATACAATTTTGAAAGCGGATCACAACGACTCTACAAAAGAGGTATTGAGAGGAGGTGCTGTGGCTTATAAATCAAAGATACAATTTTGAAAGCGGATCACAACTGTCAGTTCTTCCAAGAACTGCATATCAAAGCTGTGGCTTATAAATCAAAGATACAATTTTGAAAGCGGATCACAACAAAAAAAGCATTAATACTTACTTGATATATGCTGTGGCTTATAAATCAAAGATACAATTTTGAAAGCGGATCACAACTGTTCGGTAGCGATTGGGATACATAATGATGCTGTGGCTTATAAATCAAAGATACAATTTTGAAAGCGGATCACAACTTACCGGCTGCTCCGGTTATATCCGTCAGAGCTGTGGCTTATAAATCAAAGATACAATTTTGAAAGCGGATCACAACAAAAAAA
>CAYGOE010000044.1:10989-17503 GCA_964351405.1 uncultured Muribaculaceae bacterium
GATATATGCTGTGGCTTATAAATCAAAGATACAATTTTGAAAGCGGATCACAACTACACCTACACCAACTGTATCACCTACTCCGCTGTGGCTTATAAATCAAAGATACAATTTTGAAAGCGGATCACAACTCTCCCCGAATAGTGAAGAGATCCTGCCTTGCTGTGGCTTATAAATCAAAGATACAATTTTGAAAGCGGATCACAACGGCGTGAGGTATCTAACTCTTTCAACAAATGCTGTGGCTTATAAATCAAAGATACAATTTTGAAAGCGGATCACAACTGTTAACGTATCGTACTGCAACGCAACTGCGCTGTGGCTTATAAATCAAAGATACAATTTTGAAAGCGGATCACAACTTATAGAGTCCGTTCAAATACATTTTGGTGCTGTGGCTTATAAATCAAAGATACAATTTTGAAAGCGGATCACAACGCTTACTCTCAGTTAAAAAAGGTAGAGCAAGCTGTGGCTTATAAATCAAAGATACAATTTTGAAAGCGGATCACAACAATTTCAAAGTTGTACATAGCACAAACATAGCTGTGGCTTATAAATCAAAGATACAATTTTGAAAGCGGATCACAACGCATTTCATCAACTATCCACATAATTACTGCTGTGGCTTATAAATCAAAGATACAATTTTGAAAGCGGATCACAACTGCTGCGGGAATAACCTCAAAGGAACTACAGCTGTGGCTTATAAATCAAAGATACAATTTTGAAAGCGGATCACAACTCTATTGACTTATTCTTAGGTCAGGCAAAAGCTGTGGCTTATAAATCAAAGATACAATTTTGAAAGCGGATCACAACATGCGTATCACGCACATACATTCCATATCCGCTGTGGCTTATAAATCAAAGATACAATTTTGAAAGCGGATCACAACATAGGTAAAATTTGGGTGCGTTTGGGGTTGGGCTGTGGCTTATAAATCAAAGATACAATTTTGAAAGCGGATCACAACAGAGCTGTCGGCAGATTTGAAAACAAGGCGGCTGTGGCTTATAAATCAAAAATGCAATTTGGAAGCGAATCACAACGTCTGTGGTATGTCTATTCGACTTTTCATTAAAAATTGATTTTCTGTTTGAGTTTTCACTGATAATAATGAAGCCTTTTCTCTAGTCATAAAGTTTATATCTATTTAGATGTTTTTTGTTTCAGGTGAGCAATCATAAATACCGGATTATCTTCATCATCAAGTCCAGAAACAAATTCTTTAAGCTTATCAAGCTTATTTGGGAATTTTACTTTCAATCGAGCTTCATTGAAATATTCCGGTGTCAATTTGTCTAGCATATCAATAGCACTATATGAAGCAAACCATATGTTTTTATCATACTGCATCATGTTTGAGAACCCACCATCAATATCGTTATAAATACCCCTAAATTGTTTGCCGATTTTAAACTGCTCACTTGACATTGATCCCAAAAGATATTGATCTCCTGTAGTTTTATCGTAAGCTGTTGAGATATACCTATCTTGAAAGGCGAATAGAAAGAAGAAATAGCGTGATGATTCACACAAATTGCTTAAAATAAGTAACTTGTTTGAATAAACAGCAGGATCAAATTCTGACAAAGCAGTTTGTATATCAAGTTTATAACTTCCAAAATCGACTATTATTCGTGGAATTGTAGTGAAATCAGAATTAACAACAAATACAGTATCATTTAAAGATTCCCAGAAATTTAGACAATCATTGCTGTCATACCAAACAATATTAGGAATAGAAGCCA
The DNA here is from genome assembly GCA_964351405.1 of uncultured Muribaculaceae bacterium. Classification (GTDB taxonomy): domain Bacteria; phylum Bacteroidota; class Bacteroidia; order Bacteroidales; family UBA932; genus Bact-08. Next base: position 12,745 of record CAYGOE010000044.1, read on the forward strand.
AAACAGGAGATCTTTTTTCCTTAATCTTCAAATTATCTAATCCAAACAATTTACTCTCCTTTCGACGAATAATATTTCCCGAAGTTAAATTGATAGTGTAGAAAACATCATATTTTGATTCCCTCGAGCGTCCTCCACCAGTAGGATTAATCAATAATTCACTGTCAGAAAAAGGGTACACACTACTAATGTTGTTTTCGTATGTTGAGTGTTCGTTTTCTGTCAAATATGAAATTGGGATTTCTTCAATAAACTTTCCATTAGAGTAATCATATATACATAATACAGTCTTCCAATTCGGAATGGTATATATCATTCCCTTCTTTTCATCTACACAGAAGTCTCTTAATTGCAAATACTCACCGGGGCCTCTTCCGTATGAACCGATCTTACGGATAAACTCTCCATTACGTCTAAATTGAAGAAGCCCAGTTTTGTGAGAACATAGAATAAATATGTAATCTTTCGAAATGTATGGTCTACCTAATATTGATCCTATTTGAAAATCTGGGTTATACTCCAGTTTAACATATTCAAGCGAATCAATAACATCGCTCATCATTGGTGCACCTTTTTTAGATAGATTTTCTAAATCAAAAGAAATATTGAAAGGTTCATCAGATGTTTCACCAATTCTTACACTCGAAGAATTGGAGCAACCTATTATAAAACAAACATATAGAAGTTGTAAGTATTTTTTCATGTTTTTTGTAAATTATGTCCACGAAAAACTTAAGTTAAACAAATAATTTAAAACAAATCAGTTAATTAAATAGTGGGTTATAAATCAAAGATACAATTTTGGAAGCGGATTATAACTATTTCCAAAACAATCAGACAATTGTCGTGACAGCGTTACGACTTTTACAAAATCGAAAAATTATATTAAGCGTATTACTACTACATCTCTGAGATAAAACCCTACCACTACACCAACAAACCGGGCGAGTTTTTACGGGTAAAAACTCTCAAATGAGCCTCACAGCAGGAAAGCCAATCTCCCGCAGGCTGTTAAATAACCCACTCTGCACCTCTCCTTTTTACATAAGAACTCACACAGCAGGAACACAATTCTCTCCACGGGCTGTATAATAAAAACCTCCGCAGCAATAGGGCACACTCAGCCGGAAGGAGCGAACTTGTGAGCGGATGAGGATGGACGTGCCCGATGTGCGGAGGTTTTTATAAGCCCGTAACGTGCAATATATGTGTTCCTGCTGTGTGAACTTCAACAACGATGAGGATGGACGTGCCCGATGTGCGGAGGGGGGTATAAGACCGCAACGTGTAATATATGCTTTCCTGCTGTGAGTTCGTTTACTATTTTACCCGTTTCATTGATTATTTTTGTGTTAGAATCCGGATAGCCACAAATTTGCGGTGAAACAAATACAAACTATTATGAAAAAATCAACAATCATTAAAGTCCACCTCGCATATTGGGGTATCTACTTTTTCAATCATTTGATACAGACTCTATTGGCACCCACAATAACGGATCAGAAGGCATACGCAGTGTATAATGTAATAATGGCATCTCTAATCCCGATCTTTTTTTATATCTCTTATGTTAATATTTTCAAATTCATAAAAAACAAAAAATTGATATTGACAGCGCTCGTGGTGATTCTGGCTATGACCGCCTCGGTTATTGTTATTAAGAGAGATATATCAATGTACTTCTTTCGGTTCTATATTGTGATGATTACCTGGACAATCTATGGAGCACTCTTTCGCTTCTTCATCGACTGGGCTAACAAAGACCGGATGCAGCTACAGCAATCAAAACAGAACCTAAAGAGCGAACTTGCACTTTTGCGTAATCAGATCAACCCCCATTTCCTTTTCAACTCACTTCACAACATAGATACCCTCATTACCAAAGACCCCCAAAAGGCATCATATTCACTGCTGCAACTCTCAGATATGCTCCGTTACTCTTTTAATGAGGCAGATTGCGAACTAATTGAGCTGGACAAGGAGGTAGATTATCTAAAGAAATACCTTAACCTTCAAAATCTTAGAACCTCAAATACAGAGCTTGTAGATTTCAACATCTCCATAGAGAACCCAAACACAAAAATTGCACCTATGCTTCTTATCCCATTTGTAGAGAATGCATTCAAACACACCACCGATAAAGATAAAAAGCAGGGAATCACAATAACCCTAAACGAAAAATCAGGCATTATCAACTTCAAGGTGAGCAATATATACGACCCCGAAAAGATGATATCCAAAGACACCTCAAAAGGGATCGGCATAAGTAACGTTTCAAAACGTATGGAGATACTCTATCCCGGGAAACACAAACTCAACATCTCCCACGACTCTGAGCTCTTCAAAGCCGAACTCACTATTGACACAAATGCAAGCTCCTAATAAATCATAAAAAACCAGAATCGTCAAAAGTGAATACAATCAGAAAAAGATACTAAATTTGGAAAGATATAATTTACAAACCAAAATGGAGATAAGGTGTATAGTTATTGACGATGAACCACTTTCCATAGAGAAACTGAGCTCCTTTATCTCAAAGATCTCGTGGCTTAAGTTACAGAGAACCTTCAATAACGCTATTGATGCCCTTATATTTCTTAAGGAGAACGAAACCGACCTCATATTTCTTGATATTCAGATGGATGAGTTTAGCGGAATTGATTTTTTACGCTCTCTGCAAGTCAAGCCAAAGGTCATTATTACATCTGCCTACAAAGAGTACGCAATAGCCGGGTACGAATTCGAGGTGTGTGACTATCTGCTTAAACCTTTTGGGTTTGAACGGTTTGTAACTGCTACAGAGAAGATATTCAATCAATTCAACACAGTTTCTTCTGTAAAAAGGAGTTACATCTTTGTGAAAAGCGGATACAGTATGGAGCGGGTAGATTTCGACTCGATTCACTATATTGAGGGGATGCAGGAGTATCTGCAGATAGTGACTAAAAGTTCTAAGCTGATGGTTTTGCAGTCGTTTGCCGGAATGGAGTTGCTGCTCCCCTCCGAAAACTTTGTACGGGTTCACAAATCATTTATAGTTGCTATAGACAAAATTGACAAAATTGAGCGCAGCACAATTAAGATAAACGACAAAACAATCCCTGTGGGGAGCAACTACAAAGAGAATTTTATTAAACTTGTCCTCCAAACTTAATCCAGCTCCAAACCTAAACCTGCTCGAGACATAATCCTACTCCAAACTTAATCCAGCTCCAAACCTAAACCTGCTCGAGACATTATCCTGCTCAAAACTTAAACCTCTCACGATATGAAAACACCCGGCAACTCAAAGCTCTTTAAAGCATTAGCAACCATTGTGGTTCAAAACCCCATTGAGGTGATTGTAGCGATTGCCTATTTTCTACTCTCTGTGCTAACTTACCACAAGGTACTGTTTCCCGAACTCCTGGGAGAGAATTTTATGACAGCACCCGTTGTGTTTGCAATTCCCTACATCCTCAACCGGCTGTTTGCCAAGAACAATATCAAAAGAGCGATCTACTACCTCTCTGCCCTGACCCTTGTTCCGGTATTCCTGTTTGATGTCAGTGAATGGCTATTTTCGCCGGCCTATGCGGCAACCATTATTATAACACTGCTGGTAATTGCATCATTCCGCCGCGAACGCGACAACAGAACCATAACCGAAACATTCATAAATTTTGCATCCAGGGTTGCCGCCTCTTTTGCAATAGCTCTGCCCACCTTCCTCATTGCAATGGCCATTCTCTTTTCGACCTCCGAGCTCTTTGAATTCCCGGACCAATTAATAAACGGCAGCGCTACCTGGATAATGAGCGTAATCCTTATCCTCTCTACCCCTCTACTCTTTCTCTACGCATCCAACGAAACCGAAGAGAGCCCCCTATCTGCACAAATAACCAAAATAAGAAATATAATCTGCACACCTGCTGTTAATTACATTCTCACCCCAGCCCTTATAATCTTTGCCGCAATCATCTATCTCTACATTGCAAAAATTGTAGTAACATTTACCCTGCCAAACGGGAAACTGGCAATAATTGTAAACGCATTTGTAATCTCCGGCATCCTTATCAAAGCCCTCACCGGAATCACCGAAAAGCAAATATTTGTAAAATTCTACAAATACCTCTACTCCTTATTCATTATCCCATTGATTCTCTTTTGGGTAGGCGCGCTCCAGCGAGTATCTGAGTACGGGTTCACCGAGGCCAGGGTATACCTGTTTGTAAGCGGCGCCATCCTCACCGTTGCAACATTAATGCAGATGTTCAAAAAAACCACCCTCTACCTCTACCTCTGCTACATTGCCATTGTCGCCCTCTCCATCTTCACATTTATTCCTGCAATAACTGCAAAGAGAATCGGAGAGAAATCGCAACGCAAGGAGTTGCAACTGCTTGAACAAAAGCTCAACATCACTCCCGACACCATTTTGCCAACGGAGGGAGATCCAAATTTTGATGAAACATTGAAAGCAGATTACGCCCGAATCCACAACGTCCGTAAATATCTCAAGCTAAAAGACACACTAAACCAGCCGGCCGACTCCCTTATCCAGCCAAGCGATTCACTAAACCAACCGGCCGACTCCCTAAACAAGTCGGCCAACTAGCTGATTCATCTACTAAAGTTCCCCACATAGTTTTATAGCCAAAAAGCCGGTCTTAGTTGATCCGGCTTTTTTGTTAATTATTTGTAGTTTAGTCGTTGATAAACAATCAAATAACCCTTAAAATAAAATTGCAAGAGAAAATAATTATTTGTATCTTTAAGT
>CAYGOE010000045.1:0-15901 GCA_964351405.1 uncultured Muribaculaceae bacterium
GTTAAGGATGGGTGCCTATGAGTAGAGAGATGGTAACAGATAAAATACATCGTTCTGGATTTGTCAACATTATAGGTAACCCTAATGTTGGCAAATCTACTCTTATGAATGCACTGGTTGGTGAGAGGGTATCAATTGTAACGTCAAAGGCACAGACTACTCGTCATAGAATAATGGGTATTGTAAACGGAGATGACTATCAGATTGTATACTCAGATACACCGGGAATTCTAAAGCCCAACTACAAGCTACAGGAGAGTATGATGAGCTTTGTAAATACAGCGATGTCAGATGCCGATGTTATCCTTTATGTAACAGATGTTGTAGAGAAAAACACCAAAAACATAGAGTATCTTGAGAGGCTAAGAACTACAACAACTCCCATACTGCTTGTAATGAACAAAATTGACCTGAGTAATCAGGAGGATATTGAGAAGCTATATCAAACCTGGAGAGAGCTAATTCCAAATGCAGAGATATTTCCTATTTCGGCTACTGAGAAATTCAATCTGGACCCTCTTTTTAATCGTATTTTGGAGCTCCTGCCTCAGAACCCGGCGTGGTACGATAAAGATATCTTCACCGACAGGAATCTGCGCTTTTTTGCAAGTGAGATAATTCGTGAAAAAATTCTGATTAATTACGGTAAGGAGATTCCCTACTGTACCGAAGTTGTAATTGACTCATTCAAAGAGCTGGAGGGGATACACCATATTGACGCTATTATATATGTAATGAGAGATTCACAAAAGGGGATCCTTATAGGCAAAGGGGGACTCGCTCTAAAGAGAGTGGGTACCCAGGCAAGAAAAGATATGGAGAGCTTTTTTGAAAAAAAGGTTTTTTTGCAGATATTTGTAAAGGTTAATCCGGACTGGCGGGAAGATAACAAAAAGCTCAAGCAGTTCGGTTATATACAGGACTAGTACACAACTTTATATTTGATAATGAGCAATCCAGATCTTGATTTTGATTTCGAGGCGGAAGAACCGTTGGAGAGTTCTACACCCGCAGAGGGAAGTAAATACGACAAACTAATTAACGAGGGAGAGAAAAGGTACAAACTTACCGGTATGTACAAAGAGTGGTTCCTCGACTACGCATCTTATGTGATATTGGAGCGTGCTGTACCTCATATAGATGACGGGCTTAAACCTGTTCAAAGGCGTATTCTTCACTCGATGAAAAGGATGGACGATGGCCGTTACAATAAGGTTGCCAACATAATTGGTCACACAATGCAGTTTCACCCTCACGGAGATGCCTCTATTGGTGAGGCACTGGTGCAAATAGGACAGAAGAATCTGCTGGTAGATTGTCAGGGTAACTGGGGTAACACTATCACCGGAGATAGTGCTGCAGCACCACGTTACATTGAGGCAAGGTTAAGTAAATTTGCCAATGAAGTTCTCTTTAACGCAAAGACCACCAAATGGATGAAGTCTTATGACGGCAGGAATCAGGAACCGGTAAGCCTCCCTTCAAAATTTCCTCTTCTTTTGGCAATGGGAGTTGAGGGGATAGCTGTAGGGCTTGCTTCAAAGATACTTCCTCATAACTTCAACGAGCTGATAGATGCATCGATTGCATATCTCAAAAGTGAGAGTTTTACTCTCTATCCGGACTTTCCCACAGGGGGTCTGGCAGATTGCACAAGATACAATAACGGACTGCGAGGCTCCGCCATAAAAGTGAGGGCTAAAATCAGCAAACTGGACAAAAAGACACTGGTTATATCTGAAATTCCATTCGGTATGACAACCACAAAGCTCATTGAATCAATACTTAAAGCCAATGACAAGGGCAAAATAAAGGTAAGAAAGGTAGACGATAACACCTCAGAAGGGGCAGAGATAGTTGTCCATCTGCACAACGACATATCGCCGGATAAAACCATAGATGCACTCTACGCCTTTACAGATTGCGAGATCTCAATATCTCCGAACTCCTGTGTAATAATGGAGAGCCAGCCCCACTTCATAGGGGTAGATGTTATACTTCGCTACAACACAGACCATACCCGTGACTTGCTAAAGATGGAGCTTGATATTAGGCTTACAGAGCTGGAGGATAACTGGCACTACACATCTCTGGAGAAGATATTTTTTGAGGAGAGAATATACCGTCTGTTGGAAAAGGATGCCAAGAACTGGGAGGAGCTGCTGGTAACAATTGAGCAGGAGCTCAAAAAATTTGAAACAAAGCTAAAAAGAGAGGTAACATCCGAAGATGTCCTCCGGCTTGTAGAGAAGCCTGTTAGAAAAATCTCGATGTTTGATGTTAAGCAGCTTGAAGATGCAATCTTAAGAATCGAGGCAGAAATTACCGATGTTAAATATAATCTTGAGCACCTTACACAATATACTATTAAGCACTTTTCTCAACTGAAAAAAAAGTATGGTGCGAACTTTCCCAGAAAAACCGAGCTGTGTAGTTTTGAGACAATTCAGGCCACCAAGGTTGTCGCTGTAAATGCCAAACTCTATGCAAATATGGAGGAGGGATTTGTGGGGATGGATCTTAAACGTGACGAAAATGCAGAGTTTGTTTGTGAATGTTCAGATATTGACGATATTATAGTTTTCCTCAAGAGCGGGAGGTATATCGTTACAAAGATTTCGGAAAAACAGTTTGTCGGTAAAGATATTATCTATGTCGGACTCTTCACGAAAAACGATGAACGGACAATTTACAACGCAGTATACAAGAACGGAAAGGGGGGAGAGGTTTACGTTAAACGCTTTGCCGTTTCCGGAGTTACCAGGGATAAAGAGTATAATCTTACACAGGGGAAAGATGGAAGCCAGGTTTTATGGTTTACCGCCAACCCTAACGGAGAGGCAGAGGTCCTGAAGATTTTTCTCAAACCAAGACCTAAACTCAAAAAGCTTATTCTGGAGTTTGATTTCTCCAACCTGGCCATAAAGGGGAGAAGCTCTATGGGTAACATATTAAGTAAGAACCCTATTCATAAAATCCAGCTTAAGGCCAAAGGGGTATCTCAGTTTGGTGGACAGTCAATCTGGTTTGACGGGGATATCAACCGTCTCAACACAGACTCAAGAGGTCTCTATCTTGGAGATTTTATGGCTAATGATCATATTCTGGTAATCTGCAAAAACGGAGAGTATTACACTACAAATTTTGACCTGAGTAACAGATATCAGGGAGATATTCAGATTGTCGAAAAACTTGATATTCACAAAGTTTATTGCGCAGTCTACTTTGACTCAGAGGCAGGTTGTTTCTATGTTAAAAGGTTCTCATTTGAACCTAATGACAATACTGTACAGCTCTTTATTGGCGAAACTCCGGGTTCATATCTTCACTCAATCTCTAGCGATAAATACCCTCAACTGGCAATCTCGTTTGCAGGTAAACACCATAAACGGGTAGATGAGAAGATAGATGTAGAGGAGTTTATTGCTTGTAAAAGCTTCCGAGCGAAAGGCAAGAGAGTTACAACTTTTGAGGTGGGCGCCATATCATTTATTGAACCTTTAGAGAAAGAGAACAATATCGATATAGTAGAGGATATAGCTGAGAACATATCGGATGAGCCGGAAACAGGAGATGTTCCTGAAATCTCTCCTACTCTCTTCTGAAAAAAATAACAGTAAAGGCAATGATTATTTCACTAACAGGCTTTATGGGTGTGGGAAAGAGTACGATAGCAGAAAAGTTGGCTGCACACCTATATTGTAAGCATATAGATTTGGATAGTTACGTTGAGGAGACAAGGGGTGAAAAAATCGTGGATATTTTCACAACATTGGGTGAGGAGAGTTTTCGGGAGATTGAGGAGCAGGCTCTATTAAAGCTGCTTTCTCAGAACAGAGAAAAGGTGATGGTGCTATCCCTTGGAGGGGGTGCACTAATCTCTCCAAAAAACAGAGAACTCATAAAAACACAAACTCTGTGTATATATTTAAGGGCTAGCATTGAGACCCTTACACAAAGACTTATGCACAGCAGGAAATCCAGACCTCTTGTTCAGAAAGAGGAGAGTTACGCTTTAAGCAATAAGATAGATGAGTTGTATCTGGAGAGAGAAGTTGGGTATAGAGAGAGTGCATCAATAATTATTGATGTAGACAACCTTTCGTTAAAAGATATACTGGTAAAAATTCTCTCGATTATGTAGTTAAATAGGGTCCTCAATGAGCTTAATATCCCTGACCCTTAGCTGAATGTTTGCAATACCTCTGTAGTAATTCTCTGCAATAGAGTAGCAAATATCCACCGGATTCCCCGATTTAAGATGATCAAAATGTTCCGATCGGTTGAAGGCTATAGCAGAAATGTGTCTGTGAAAATCATCCTCCTGAATGAGTTCGAGTTTAAGGTGGCCCGATTCTGAACCCACTTTTCTTCCATTACCATTATCGTAAACTCTCTCCGAGATAAATACCGGAGATAAATTCCCCGGGCCAAAGGGCTGAAATTGCTTTAGCACATTATAGAACCTGGGAGTTATCTGTTTAAAATCCAAATATGTATCAATATTAATTACTGGCGTCAATATCTCTGCAGTAATTTTTGCAGAGACATAGTTTTCAAAACGCTCTTTGAATTTTTCGAAATTCTCCTCTCTGAGAGTAAGGCCTGCAGCATACATATGTCCTCCAAAATTTTCCAGCAGATCCGAACAGGTTTCAATTGCCTCGTAGAGGTCAAACCCGGGTATGCTCCTTGCAGATCCGGTTATGAAACCATTTGATTTACACAGCACAATTGTAGGCCTGTAGTAGTTTTCAACAAGTCTGGATGCAACAATTCCTAGAACTCCTTTATGCCAGGTAGGGTTATAAACTACTGTAGATCTTTTTTTGGAAAAATCTGCAACAAGAGATGCCATCTCACTAGCCTCAAAAGTTATTTTTCTATCCTCATTCTTACGGTCGTTGTTGTGTGTGTTTATTGTATCGCCAATAATCCTTGCGTCGTTATCATTTCTGGAGGTGAGTAGATCCACCGCTGTTTTTCCCGACTCCATCCTTCCCGCCGCATTTATTCTTGGGCCAATCTTGAATACTATATCATCTATAGTTATCATATGCTTCTCAAGCCCGGCCAATTTAATTATTGATAGAAGACCTTTTCTGGGAGATTGGTTAAGCTGTTTGAGGCCGTAGTAGGCCAAAACTCTGTTTTCTCCTGTAATAGATACCAGGTCAGATGCTATACTGACTACCATCAGGTCCAGTAACGGTAAGAGGTTTTCAAACGGTATCCCTTTAGTTGAGGCAAATGCCTGCATAAATTTAAACCCTACCCCGCAACCGGAGAGATCGTCAAACGGGTAGGAGCAATCCATCCTTTTGGGGTCAAGAACAGCACACGCATCCGGTAGTTTGTCATCCGGCAGGTGGTGATCACATATAATAAACTCTATTCCCCTCTCCTTTGCATAATTTACCTTCTCTACGGCTTTGATCCCGCAATCCAGTGCAATTATAAGAGAGAAGCCGTTTTCGTGAGCCCAGTCAATCCCCTTGTATGAAATTCCATAACCTTCTGTATATCTGTTTGGAATATAATACTCCAGATTCTCCTCTCCATAAACTCTAAGAAACGAGAATACAAGTGAAACTGCTGTTGTGCCGTCTACATCATAATCTCCATAAATGAGTATTCTCTCTTTTGACTCTATCGCCTTTGAGAGTCGCTCAACAGCTCGCTCCATATCTTTCATTAAAAAAGGGTCGTGAAGTTGCTCCAGTTGAGGTTTAAGAAAAGCTCTTGCTTCGGCCTGTGACTTTATGTTTCGTTGCACTAAAAGATCTGCAAGAGTCTGATCTACTCCAAGCTCCGAACTAAGTTGCCTTACCAATGCAGGGTTTCCAGGCTCTTTTACTATCCACTTTTTATCTAAGGCCATATCGGGCGAAGTTACAGATTTATTTCCAATGTCATTAAAAAAAATTACTTTTGTCTGTTATTAAAATATGCAATCTAAATGGAACTTACTGAGTTAAACGAACAGGAAATAATTAGAAGAGAGTCTCTTACTGCAATGAGAGAGCTGGGAATAGAACCCTACCCGGCAGAACAATACCCGGTAAATATAACTACTCAGGAGATAAAAGAGAGATATAACCCAATCGAGCCCAATCTGAAGGATATAATCATAGCAGGAAGAATTATGACCAGAAGAGTTATGGGAGCTGCCTCTTTTATTGAGTTACAGGATGAAACCGGCAGAATCCAGGTATATCTTAAAAGAGACGACATCTGCCCGGAAGAGGATAAGACTCTGTACAACACTGTTTTCAAAAAACTGCTTGACATAGGAGATATTGTAGGAATTAAGGGTTATGCCTTTATAACCAACGCCGGGGAGCTATCCGTTCACGCCAAGGAGATTAAGGTACTCAGCAAATCTCTTAGAGTCCTACCAATTGTAAAGGAGAAAGAGGGTCAGAAGTATGATGCCTACACAGATCCAGAACAGAGATATCGAATGAGGTATGTAGATATGATTGTTAACCCTTCTGTAAGGGAACTCTTTGTCAAACGTACAAAGATTATGAATACTTTGAGGGCGTTTTTCAATCAGTATGGCTATCTTGAGGTTGAAACCCCTATTCTCCAGCCCATACCGGGAGGAGCAACTGCAAGACCCTTCATTACTCACCATAACGCTCTTGACGTACCTCTCTATCTAAGAATAGCCAATGAACTCTATCTTAAACGCCTTATTATTGGAGGGTTCAAAGGAGTTTATGAATTCTCAAAAGATTTTCGCAACGAGGGTATGGATAGAACCCACAACCCCGAATTTACTGTTCTTGAGATATATGTAGCTTATAAAGACTACTTCTGGATGATGGAGTTCGTGGAGAAGATGATTGAAAAGGTAGCTATTGCGCTTCATAATAGTACAAATCTTGTTTTAGCAGATAAAAAGATAGAATTCAAAGCACCATACAGAAGACTACCTATGCTGGACGCAATAAAGGAGTACGCCGGAGTAGATGTGGCAGGAATGAATGAAGAGGATTTAAGAGAGGCTTGCAAAAGGTTAAATGTTCCGATTAACAACACAATGGGAATTGGCAAACTCATAGATGCCATCTTTGGAGAGTATTGCGAAAAACACCTAATCCAACCGACCTTTATCACCGACTACCCGGTTGAGACCTCTCCACTAACTAAAAGACATCGTACAAATCCTTCATTAACTGAGAGATTTGAACTTTTTGTAAATGGTAAAGAGTTGGCCAATGCATATAGTGAACTAAATGATCCAATCGACCAGCTTGAGCGCTTTCGCGACCAGGTTAAGCTTAAAGATAAGGGCGATGACGAGGCAATGTTTATTGATATGGATTTTATAAGAGCTCTGGAGTACGGTATGCCCCCTACATCCGGAATGGGAATCGGAATCGACCGCCTCACTATGTTTCTTACAGACACCCACTCAATCCAGGATGTGCTGTTCTTCCCTCAGATGCGTCCCGAAAAAATCGTAAAACCAGACCCTGATAAGACTCATAATCAATAATATATACTTAAAATAAAGAGATGTATATAGACACCCTCTCATCTGTAAGAAACCCAAAAATCAAGGAACTTCTGCTTCTGTCAGAAAAATCTAAAGAGCGCAGGGAGAGAGGCCTGTTTGTAGTTGAAGGCAAGAGAGAAATTGAGGCGGCACTTGGTGCAGGTTACAAAATATCTGAGCTTTTTCAATGCACAGGATTATCAAATATTTTAAACTCCCAGGAGTGCGACACTCTTGAAAAGCAATATCCCGCAGAAAAGCACTACTCACTCACTGAGGAGATCTACTCAAAAGTTGCTTACAGAGGCGGAACAGAGGGAGTCATTGCCATATTCAGATACAAAGCGCACAAATTAAAAGATATCCCCCTCAGTTCAAATCCTTTAATAATAGTTCTGGAGAGTGTTGAGAAGCCGGGAAACCTTGGAGCTGTTCTGCGTACTGCAGATGCTGCCAATGCAGATGCTGTAATAGTTTGTGACCCCCTTACAGATCTGTTCAATCCAAACATCATTAGATCCAGTATAGGAGGAGTATTCACCAACAGAGTGTGTGTATGCTCTTCCGAAGAGACATTTAACTGGCTAATCAATAATAACATCAAGATATTTGCAGCACAACTTCAGGATGCAGAGATCTATTTTAAGTGTGATATGAGTGGAGCAACTGCAGTAGTAATGGGTACAGAGTCTCTGGGACTTAAGCCCTTTTGGAGAGAGAGGGCACACCATAGAATTAAGATCCCTATGTTGGGGAGGGTGGACTCCCTTAACGTTTCTGTCTCTGCTGCAGTTATCTGTTTTGAAGCTTTAAGACAAAGAGAGTTCCGGAAATAGATTTTTAATGAAAAAATTTGCATTAATTGGAAGTAATATCTCTCATAGTTTGAGTCCTGCTCTTTTCCGGGCAGCCTACAACAATAGTATGTTTACTTATAATCTTATCGACTCACCAACTGTAGAAGAGGCGATGGAGATTTTTATGAGAGAGGGCTACTCCGGTGCAAATGTTACATCTCCTTTTAAGGAGAGTGTTCTAAAATACTGCACAAACCGGGACCCGTTTGTGTCAAAAATTGGAGCAACTAATCTAATTCTTCTGGACAGAGGCACTATTCACTGCCATAATACAGATTATTATGGAGTTAAAACCCCACTTGAGGCTGCTATGGTAAAAGAGAGAAGAGCTCTTGTGGTAGGGGCAGGAGGCGCAGCAAAGGCAGCAATTATCGCCCTGCAAGAGATGAAAATAGATGTAACCCTTATCAACAGGACAGATTCAAAAGCAAGGGAGTTGGCGAAAGCATTTAAGACCGAGTGGCTTCCGGTAGAAAATATTGAGAAAGCAACTAAAGAGATAAAGCTGATAGTCTACTCAATTGGTGCCCCCATTGCCGGTTTGGAAAGGGTTAATCTTATGCAACACACTGTGCTGGAAGCAAACTATAAAACCCCACTTTTTAATGACAAAGTTTGTAATATTTATATATCCGGTAAACAGTGGCTTATATCGCAGGCCATTCCCTCATTTAAGCTCTTCACAGAAATAGAGCCCAATAGTAAAGCAATGTATCAAGTGGCTGTTAATTGCTAATTTTTTTTATCTTTGTCATTAGTTAATTGTTGTTATTATGTCTCTGAACAAGGTTATGCTAATTGGGAATGTGGGGAGAGATCCGGATATCCGACACCTTGCAAACAATTCAATGATAGCCAGTTTCCCACTGGCAACGTCGGAAAAATTTAAGACTAAGAGTGGTGAGATGCAGGAGCAGACTGAGTGGCATAACATCGTTTGCTGGAGGTCTCTTGCGGAGTTGGCAGAGAAGTATGTAAAGAAAGGGTCAAGACTTTATATAGAGGGGAGAATCCGCACCAACAGCTGGGTAGATAAAACCACTCAGGAGAAAAAATATACAACAGAGATTTTTGCAGATAGTCTCCTACTTTTGGAGAGAGCCAGTGACGAAAGTCGTAAAAATTCAGATAAAGATTCGGGAGACAGCAGGTCAAAGATTGAAGAGATTATTAATAAAATGAGCGAAAATAAATCAGAAACCAAAGAGATAGAGGATTTGCCATTTTAAATTAAAAAATATATGAAAGTTGATGTAGTACTGGGTCTCCAGTGGGGAGATGAGGGGAAAGGTAAGATTGTAGATGTTCTAGCCAAAAATTATCCGGTTATTGCCCGGTTCCAGGGAGGTCCAAATGCAGGTCACTCACTGCAATTTGAAGATAAGAAGTTTGTATTGCACACAATTCCATCCGGAGTTTTTCGCAAAAACACCCAGAACATTATCGGAAACGGCGTTGTAATTGATCCTATAATCTTTATGGAAGAGTGTCTCAAGCTTGAGGAGATTGATGTTCCTGTAAAAGAGCGAATATACATCTCCAAAAAGGCTCACCTTATTCTACCCAGTCACAGAATAATCGATGCCGCCTCAGAACAGGCAAAAGGGGCTTCAAAAATTGGCTCTACCCTAAAAGGAATAGGACCTACCTATATGGACAAGACGGGTCGTAACGGAATCAGGGTGGGAGATATTCTTGCTCCAGACTTCGTTGAGAGATTCAATACTCTCAAAAACAAACATATATCTACTCTTAAACAGTTCGACTTCAGTTATGATCTTCAGGAGAGAGAGACTCAATGGTTTGAAGCTGTTGAATATCTTAAAGGGTTTCAGCTTATAGACGGGGAGTATGTTATTAACCACCTTCTACAAGAGAGCAAGAGAGTTCTTGCAGAGGGGGCTCAGGGCTCTCTTCTGGATATAGATTTCGGCTCCTACCCTTTTGTAACCTCTTCAAATACAACTTGTGCAGGGGCTTGTACTGGTCTTGGCGTTGCTCCAAAACAGATAGGCACTGTATACGGTATTTTCAAGGCCTACTGTACCAGAGTAGGTAGCGGCCCCTTCCCTACAGAATTGAATAACCCAACCGGAGAGATGCTCAGAGAGCTTGGGTCAGAATTTGGCGCGACAACAGGAAGGCCACGCAGGACCGGATGGCTGGATCTGGTTGCCCTTAAATATGCTGTTATGATAAACGGGGTCGACCAACTTATTATGATGAAAGCAGATGTGATGGACACTTTTGACTCACTATCATTAGCAATTCATTATAAAGTAGATGGTAAAATAACCGATAGTGTTCCCTATGACACCTTTGCCCAAATCGAGCCTGTTTATAAAGAGTTCAAAGGATGGAAAAGAGACCTTACAAAGATATCGAAAGAGGAAGATCTTCCGTTCGAATTTATGAATTATGTCAGGTTTATCGAAAAAGAGATGGGCGTTCCAATTATAATAATCTCACTCGGGCCGGACAGAGATCAAACCATAATAAGAACCAGCTAGAATCTTAGAAAAATTTAATCCTAAATATAATAATCAATGAAAACTAAAACAGCCCAGTTAAGAGACTCATCATCTACCAGATGGTTTATGTTGCTATTGGTAGCATTGACAATGTTTGCTGCCTATGTAGCTTCCGATGTATTCTCCCCTTTACAAACCCTGCTTGAAAAGCATAATTTGTGGAACCCAACCGAATATGGCTGGTTTTCCGGATCTTATTCTATTTTCAATGTGTTTCTTGGTATGCTCATTTTTGGCGGACTTATCCTTGATAAAAAAGGGATTCGTTTCAGCGGAATCCTCTCAAGTGCACTTATGGTAATCGGTATTGCCATAAAGTACTGGGCTATCTCAAATGACGCTCTTCTGGAGACATCAATGAGTTTCCTCGGTGATGAGTACAAGATGCAGGTTGTTTGGGCAGTAGTTGGTTTTGGTATATTCGGTGTTGGAGCAGAGGTTGCCGGTATCACTGTAAGTAAGGCTATTGTAAAATGGTTTAAGGGTAAAGAGCTTGCACTGGCAATGGGTATGCAGCTCTCGCTGGCGAGATTGGGCTCAGCAGCAGCTCTCGCTTTATCTCCGATGATTGCCGTTAAATTCTCAAGTGTAAGTACCCCCGTACTATTCGGGCTCGTGCTATTGGTTTTGGGCGGATTGAGTTTTGTTATCTACTCAATTTATGACAAAAAGCTTGACAAGCAGATAAAAGCAGAAGAGACCGAACCGGAAGAGTCTTTCAATATGAAAGATGTTAAGGATATATTATCAAACAAAGGTTTCTGGTTAATTGCCATACTTTGTGTTGTATTCTACTCCGCAGTCTTTCCGTTTCTAAAGTATGCCGCAGGACTTATGCAATATAAATTTGGTGTTGATGCAGAGCTCTCCGGACTTATTCCGAGTATGCTCCCTTTCGGTGCTATCATTCTCACCCCTCTCTTCGGAAGAATCTATGACAAAATCGGACACGGTGCAGACCTTATGATTGGAGGTTCTATCCTTCTAGTCTCTGTGCATATCCTTTTTGCTATGCCGTTTATAACTCAGTGGTGGATTGCAATAATATTGATGATCCTTCTTGGAATAGCATTCTCTATGGTTCCATCTGCAATGTGGCCATCTCTTGCCAAGATTATGCCGGAAAGACAGCTTGGAACAACTTATGCACTTACCTTCTATATTCAGAATATCGGCCTTATGATTGTTCCTATACTGATTGGCAGTGTTCTCAAAAACTATTGCGTTGTTGAAACAATTGAGAATGGTGTAGCTGTGAACACATATGATTATACTCTTCCAATGTCAATCTTTGCCGGAATATGTTCACTTGCAATTGTAGTTGCACTGCTTCTTAAGAGAGTAGACAAGAAGATGGGTTATGGTCTTCAATTACCTAACATTAAAAAATAGCATCATAATAAAACATGGAAGTACTCAGTAAGATAAACTCACCAGACGACTTAAAAGAACTTAAACTTCAGGACCTTGAGAAACTTTGCGTAGAGTTGCGAGATCACATCTTAACCTGTTGCGCAAAGAATCCTGGACATATCGGAGCCAGTTTGGGTACTGTTGAGCTTACTGTTGCACTTCATTTTCTCTATAATACTCCTAAAGATAAGATTGTATGGGATGTAGGCCATCAGGCCTACTCCCATAAGATCTTAACAGGTAGAAGAGACTCATTTATAAACAACCGAAAATATAAAGGTATCAGTGGATTCCCCAAGATGAGTGAGAGTGAGTACGATGCTTTCGGGGTTGGACACTCCTCTACATCAATCTCTGCTGCTCTTGGAATGGTTGTGGCTGCAGGATTAAAGAGGACAAGCGAGAAGGTTGTTGCAGTAATTGGTGATGGTGCCCTTACCGGTGGGCTTGCATTTGAGGGGCTTAATAACGCAGGAGCACAAAAGTCAGATCTTCTTGTTATACTAAACGACAATCAGATATCAATTGACGCCAATGTGGGTGCTCTTCACAACTATCTATTGAAGATTACAACATCCCAGTTGTATAACGAAACCAAAAACAGAATTTGGAGAGTAATTGGTTCAGAGAAGCTCAAAAAGTTGTTTAAGAATTTTATGTTTAGTACCAAAATGGCATTTTTCCGCAGCGGTTCCATTTTTGAATCTTTAGGCTTTCGCTATTTTGGTGTTATAGACGGGAACAATCTTCCGCTTCTTATCAAAACCATTAGTGATATTAAAGAGATTCCCGGCCCCAAGCTTCTGCATATTATAACAAAAAAGGGTAAGGGATTCCAACCCGCAGAAAAAGACCAGGTTCTATGGCACGCTCCCGGAACATTTGATAAATATACCGGAGAGAGAATTTCTAACAGCGAAGGTAAAAAAAGCAGATATCAGGATGTTTTCGGAGAGACGCTCCTTCGTCTTGCTAAAGTTAATGATAAGATTGTCGGGGTTACACCCGCTATGCCTTCTGGGTGTTCTATGAATATTATTATGAAGGAGCTGCCCGACAGAACCTTTGATGTAGGAATCGCCGAACAACACGCTGTAACCTTCTCCGCTGGGCTTGCAGTTCAGGGGCTACTCCCCTACTGCAACGTCTATTCAAGCTTTATGCAAAGAGCATACGACAGTGTGATTCACGATGTGGCTACACAAAAGCTTAAAGTAATATTCTGCCTGGACAGGGGTGGTCTTGTAGGAGAAGATGGCGCAACTCACCACGGTGTTTTTGACTTAGCCTGCTTTAGATGCATCCCGAACCTTACGATTTTTTCTCCCCTTAATGAAGTTGAACTTAAAGATATTTTACACTCTGTACAATCCCCCGAATATGGCGCTACTGTTATCCGATACCCCAGAGGGTACGGTGAGGGTATGGATTGGAGAGCCGATTTTAACTTCATTGAACCGGGCAAGGCACAACTTTTGCAAGATGGGGAAGACATCGCCATCTTATCGATCGGACCGATCGGGAATTTGGTACAAAAAGCTATAGCGAGAGCAAAAGAGGCAGGAATAAGTACACTCCATTACAATATGCGTTTTTTAAAACCGATAGATAACAATGCACTTGATTATATGTCAAAAAAATGCAAAATAGTAGTAACAGTAGAAGACGGATCCGTTCAAGGTGGTCTTTTCTCTGCTGTTTCTGAGTATATTGCTGCAAACTCTTTAGGGTTAAAGATTATTGGGCTTGGAGTACCGGACAGGTTCATAGAACAGGGGACAGTTCTCGAGTTGTTCTCTGAATGCGGTTACGATGAAGATGGCATTTATAATACAATTTTAAATGTCGCACGAAAAAAAGAGTAAGCCTATAGTCTCATTTGATCAAAGTACTTACAGAAAAGGAAATTTCAAAAACAAACACCACGGTAGAGGTGAAGGGCAGGAAAAAGAGGGACTAAAACACGAGAAGAGGCACAATCACCATTCCAGTCTTCAGTATGAATACAGCGAAGAGCAGACACGGAGAGCAGACTCATTCCTAACTCATCCGGTCTGGGGTCTTGTTTCGTTTATCTTTATTATATGGATGATCTTCTTCTTTACCTTCAGGCTCGGAGCATATCCGCAGGCAGGTATTGAGTGGCTTATGGATAGGGGGGCTCACTATCTGCAGGAGAATATATCTGTGGGTTGGTTCTCAGATTTTCTAAGTCAGGGAGTGATAATGGGAGTGGGAAGTGTCCTTGCTTTTCTGCCCAATATTCTAATTCTATTCTTCTTCCTCTCGCTGCTTCAGGAGACTGAATATATCTCAAGAGCGGCTACGATTATGGATAGGTATATGCACAAAATCGGGCTGCACGGGAGTTCATTTATCCCTCTTTTAATGGGATTTGGGTGCAATGTTCCTGCCATTATGGCGACCAGAACAATCAAGAGGAAATCCGACAGGATTCTTACAATGCTAATGATACCATATATTCCCTGCAGTGCCAGAATTCCTACATTCCTGCTTTTTTCAGGTATATTTTTTCCGGATAATCAGGTACTTGCACTAAGTTTACTCTATTTTGGTGGAATATTGACAGGAATATTTATGGCCCTTCTCTTTAAGAGGCTTTTCTTTAACTTTGGGATAAAAGATTATGCAATTCCGCTGCCGTGCTATAAAAGACCCTCATTTATATACTCTGTAAACAATATGTGGGGTGCTGCCTGGGAATATGTTAAAAAAATAGGAACAGTTGTACTACTGGCTGTTATAATTGTATGGGCTCTTGACTACTTACCTCTTAAAGATAAGAACAATCCTCAGATTGAGAGAGTCTCCTATCTGGAGAGATTTGGTAAAGTTGTAGAACCTGCACTTGCACCTTTGGGATTTGACTGGAAGATGAGTGTTTCGCTTGTAACAGGCATAACAGCAAAAGAATTTATTATAAGTACTTTAGGTGTAGTATACAAAGCAGAGGAGGAGCCTGTTGAGGGAGAGCAAGTGAGTACATCACTTATGGCCAGAATTAAAGAGGAGGAGATGTTTAACAAGGCAAATGCCCTCTCATTTATGATATTTGCACTCCTATATATGCCTTGCGTTGCAACAGCCTATACAATAAGAAAGGAGACAGGAACCTGGAAATGGGCACTCTTGTCGATTTTTTCAACAATTGCAGTGGCCTGGGTTGCAGCATTTTTTGCATATAAAATTGGGTTATTGTTATTGGTTTAATAATAATAATATGGTTTATAATAATAATTCCATATTTTTTTTGGAGTTTAATCAAAAACATATATCTTTGCAGTCCCCTAAATTTCGCAGGGGAATTTGATATAATGCCGATGTAGCTCAGTTGGCCAGAGCAGCTGATTTGTAATCAGCTGGTCGGGGGTTCGAATCCCTCCATCGGCTCTAAAAAAGTTTTTTGAAATTATTCATTATGGGGAGATACCAAAGTGGCCAACTGGGGCAGACTGTAAATCTGCTGGCGTACGCCTTCGTAGGTTCGAATCCTGCTCTCCCCACTTTTATTATTTATCGCGGAAGTAGCTCAGTTGGTAGAGCATCAGCCTTCCAAGCTGAGGGTCGCGAGT
>CAYGOE010000046.1:0-15577 GCA_964351405.1 uncultured Muribaculaceae bacterium
TAAAAACCACCAGAACCTTTTTCTACCCAGGGGACTCCCCATTCATACTCCTGAGGACCTCTCCCTTTTCTATTAAATGTATACAGGTACTTTCCTTTTCTGTCAAACATTTTTATAGATCCGGAACTTCGAATGTAAAACCGGTCATTCTCGTAGAATACCACTGGAGCTATTCCAATAAATGCTTCAGCTTTTGATTCAAGAGGGATGTAAGTGATTTCAGAAGCAATTTCCGAAAAATCAACCACTCTTCCCTTCCCAATATCACTGCCAACATCAATCACCGTATACTCCAAATTTGAATAATCTTTGGTGTTTTCACAATTACACGTAATTAATATCACGAACAGTAATACAATGAACAGGGCTTTTCTTGACATACCAATAAAGCAATTAAAAGCAAAATGCTTCGACAGGACATTCATCTGCTAAAGAACGATATAAGAGAAGTTCATAACTATTATATAAAATGTACACAGAATTTTTTATTCCAAAAAATCCAACGCCATTTTCATCAATTGATTCTATATATCCCAAAGGATCAAGTTCGACGCATATTCCGCAAGCAGTACAGGCATCATAGTTAATAGACACAGTAGGAGGATCGGTCATTATTGAGGATTTAACTTTTAATGTTGTTGCTACTGCAAAGCTTGCTACAACAAATAAAAGCATTAGCAATGATAGAAAAATTCTTTTTTTCATAATTCATATGTTTTAAATAAAATCAATACTAAGATGGTCTAATCCTTTCGGACAGTTTTTTTAGTTTCTTAATTTATTTATCTAAATCGTTCTTTGACAAATATATAAAATTTCTAGATACATTATGCCGCTTGATTGAATTATTTTACCATGGTCCGAATTGACGATTTTTGGGGCTCCGTGTTTTTTGATAGATTCATTGATATCATAAACCACCCATTCAGCTGTCGTGACTCAGCAGCCGTGTGGCTGCTTCGTCGGACCCGGTATCTTTTTACTTACCCACACAAAAACAGTTTTTTCGCTACGCTCAAAAATTCCTTTGTTTTTATTCTCCATCGCTTCCAAGCGAGCTTGTCGCGCTGGATCATAAAAACAAAGAAGCCAAGCTGTTGCTTGGCTTCTGTTTTTGTGATCCAGCTGGGGCTCGAACCCAGGACCCCAACATTAAAAGTGTTGTGCTCTACCTGCTGAGCTACTGAATCTTCGGTTTTGGGAGTGCAAAGATATGCCAACATAACTTTATTTCCAAATTTCTTTTTCAAAAATCCCAGATAAACTCTTAAATTTGTTCTCTTTGCATCTAAGTGAAAAGTAAAGCATTCAAAATGAACACCTCTTTCCTTTTGTCAGTTTGCTCTTTTCTGGAGAGTAACTCGGTTGAGCATAGCTTTTTCGGGAACAGAATTACAATTGGGCATCCGGAGGTTACAATAAAAGTTGTCTCAATAAGTGAAGATAAAGCCAAGGAAATTGAGGCGAATACCTCTCTCTCAAATGAGAGCAAATCAGCCGTAAATTGTGGTCATAAAGAGCAAGTTATTACAATTTACGAAGATCTTTGGCAAACAAAAAATGAGATAATAAAGAGCAGGTTACTCGCTACTCTCGGCAGGGGAGAGGTTATCTTTGCCCGTAAATGTACAGTTGCCGCTATAAGTGAAGAAATTGCATCTAAATTTCTTGATAAGAACCATCTGCTGGGATCTGCAAGGTGCAGATACAGGTACGGTCTATTTTTTAAAAAGAGTCTTGTGGCTGTTGCCACATTCTCGCAGGCAAGACCTATGATTCGTGAAAGTGGTGTTTTAAGCTCATTTGAGTGGGTGAGATATGCAAGTTTGGGATCGGCCAGGGTAGTGGGGGGGATGGGACGTCTAATGGACTATTTTGTGAAGATGGCAGAACCTCAAGAGATAATGACATATGCAGATATAGATTGGTCGTGCGGTGATGTATATAAAAAACTTGGGTTTAAATTTGCCGGAGAGACTAAGCCAATTGAGTTCTACGTGCATAAAAAAACTATGAAAAGAGTTTCAGTAAAAAAAATTCGGAGCGATCGTAAATACAGAGCTCCGGAGTTTAATAAAGATGATTATACTTTAGTTGTCAATTCGGGAAACCTTAAGTTTCTCAGAACTTTCGCCCTCCTTTAACCCCTCTTTGTCCATTTCGATAAGAATCTTGTCTCCCACTTTAAACTGACCTCCAATAATTGCCTCTGCAAGAGTATCTTCTATATATTTTTGGATTGCTCTCTTTAGTGGTCTTGCCCCAAATTGAGGGTCGTAACCCCTCTCGGCAACAAACTGTTTAGCCTCATCACTTACTTCAAGAGCATACCCTGCAATATCAATACGTTTGTAAAGGTCATTAAGTTCGATATCAATTATTTTGCAGATGTCATCTTTGGTAAGTGGGTTAAACAAAACCTGCTCATCCAGTCGGTTTAAAAACTCTGGAGAGAAGGTCTTTTTTAACACCTTTTCAATTATGAAACGGCTGTTATCTGTGAAATTTCTCTTTGTTGAGTTGGAAAAGCCAAGCCCTGCACCAAAATCTTTAAGCTCCCTGCTCCCAATATTTGAGGTCATAATTAAAAGGGTATTACGGAAGTCGATATGCCTTCCGTTACTGTCGGTCAATCTCCCCTCATCCAGAACCTGCAGCAGGATATTGAAAATATCCGGGTGGGCCTTCTCTATCTCGTCCAGCAGTACAACCGAGTATGGTCTTCTTCTTACCTTCTCGCTCAGCTGACCACCCTCTTCGTAACCAACATATCCCGGAGGGGCACCAATAAGACGGGAGATTGCAAACTTCTCCATATACTCGCTCATATCAATACGAATGAGATTATCTACGGAGTCAAAGAGATACTCGGTAAGTATTTTGGCTAACTGAGTTTTACCCACACCGGTAGGTCCTAAAAACAGAAATGTGCCAATGGGCTTATTGGGGTCTTTAAGACCCGCCCTGTTTCTCTGAATTGAGCGTACAATTTTATCTACAGCTTCGTCCTGCCCAACTATCTTCTTCCTTATGGTCTCACCCATTCTGGATAGCCTGTCTCCCTCTTTTTCGGCAAGCCTGTAAACCGGAACGCTGGTAATCATAGAGAGAACCTCTGCAACATCGTTGCCGTTTACCTCGTGAGGGTTAAGATTCTGCTCCTCTTTCCATTTACTCTGTGCTATTTCAAGCTCCCTCAGTTTCTTCTCTTCAATATCTCTAAGCTCTGCGGCTCGTTCAAACTCATTGCGGACAACTGCCAGCCTCTTCTCTGCTCTAACCGGCTCTAATTCATTCTCAATCTCAACTATAAAATCGGGAACTTTTAGATGCTTCAGGTGAACTCTTGACCCCGATTCATCAAGAGCATCAATGGCCTTATCCGGCAGGCACCTGTCAGTTATATATCTCTGAGACAGTCTTATGCAGGCAACTATTGCGTCGTCGGTATACTTTACATTGTGATGCTTTTCGTAACGCTCCTTTATATTAATAAGGATATTATATGTCTCATCGTAAGATGTAGGCTCTACCATAATTTTTTGGAACCTTCTTTCCAGAGCTCCATCTTTCTCAATATGCTCTCTGTACTCATCTAATGTGGTTGCCCCAATGCACTGAATATCTCCCCTGGCAAGCGCCGGTTTAAGCATATTGGCTGCGTCCAGAGAACCGGATGCTCCTCCTGCACCAACCAGAGTGTGCAGCTCATCTATAAAGAGAATTATATTCGGGTTTTTCCCAAGTTCGTTTAGAATAGCCTTCATCCTCTCCTCAAACTGACCTCTATATTTTGTCCCCGCAACAATTGACCCTATATCAAGAGATATAATTCTTTTGTTAAGAAGTGCCCTTGATACCCTCTTCTGAGATATCCTTAATGCTAATCCCTCTGCGATTGCAGATTTGCCCACCCCCGGCTCACCTATTATAACTGGGTTATTCTTCTTTCTTCTTCCCAGAATTTGGGCAAGTCGCTCAATCTCTTTATCCCGGCCTACAACCGGGTCTAATTTACCCTCAGCTGCTGCTCCGGTAAGATCATATCCAAAGCTATCTATGACCGGAGTGTCCGATGACTGTTTGGGGCTCTTTGACCCTTTTCCTTGAGTCTCATCTCTGCCTCCACGAGGTCTCTCCATCTCTTCGTCAAATGGAGATGAGGCAGATGGTTTTGGAAGCTGTTTACCTTTGAAGGTAGCTTTAATACTGTCGTAAGTTATCTGGTATTCACGTAGAATCTCAACCGAGATGCACTCTTCTACTCTCATAATTGCCAACAAAAGATGTAACGGACCTGGTTTGCCCTGTTCAAGAGATCTTGCTTCAAGATACATAACTCTTAGAGAGCTCTCAGTACCTTTTGAGAGATTTAATTTATCTGCCTGCTCAAAGGGTACCATCTCTCCGACTTTTATTTTCTCCTCGATTCTGCTTTTGATCACTTTAAAATCAACCCCGAATCTCATTATTGCTTCAAAAGCAGAGTTGTCCTGGTGACGTAAAATGCCTAAAATCAGATGGTCTGTGCCAATGGTGTAGCTTCCCATCCTCATTGCTTCCTCTTTACTGTAGGAGATAATTTCGTTAAGTTCGTCTGACAACTGAAGGTTCATTTTTTTTAAATATTATTTCTAAGTATACCTATTAAAGACAATTATATATTCAATTTGTTCAAGAAATTTTTTATTTGTACTTTAGCACCTCTTTTTTAAAAATGAAATTACAAATATAAAATGATTCAGGAATCTGAGAACAACTCTAGAATAATAAAAATAAATATAGAGGATGAGATGAAGAGCGCCTATATCGACTATTCTATGTCGGTAATAGTTTCCAGAGCTCTTCCGGATGTGAGGGATGGATTAAAACCAGTTCACAGAAGAGTTCTTTATGGAATGTACGACCTCGGTCTTACATCCGGGGCAAGCTTCAAAAAATCTGCACGTATAGTCGGTGAGGTGCTTGGTAAGTACCACCCTCACGGAGATTCAAGCGTATATGAGGCAATGGTTAGGATGGCTCAGGAGTGGAGCCTTAGGTATATGCTGGTTGACGGACAGGGTAACTTCGGATCTATAGACGGAGACTCGCCAGCTGCAATGCGTTACACCGAAGCACGCTTTAAAAAACTGGCAGAGGAGGTTCTCTCAGATCTTGATAAAAATACAGTTGATTTCAGGCCAAACTTCGACGACTCTCTTCAGGAGCCTATTGTTCTCCCTGCTAAAGCACCGCTGCTTCTGTTAAACGGAGCATCCGGCATAGCTGTGGGTATGGCAACCAATATGCCCCCTCATAACCTCGCCGAAACTGTAGATGCCATCTGCGCATATATAGATAATAACGATATTGAAACCGAAGAGTTATTACAGTACATAAAAGGGCCCGATTTCCCTACAGGGGGAATTATTCTTGGCCTACAGGGGATAAAAGATGCTTTTGAAACAGGCAAAGGGAGAATAGTGGTAAGGTCCAAGACCGAAATTGAGGTGAGCGACAGTGGCAGAGAGACAATTGCTGTTACCGAGATTCCATTTATGGTCAACAAGAGGGAGCTTATTGAGAAGATTGCAGAGCTGGTAGAGGAGAAGAAGATAGACGGTATTGCTTATATCAATGACGAGAGTGACAGGACAGGAATGAGAGTTGTTATTCGACTCAAAATTGGAGCTGTTGCCAATGTGGTTCTCAACACACTCTACAAAATGACACCGCTCCAGTCCAGTTTCTCGGTTAACAATATCGCACTGGTGGACGGAAGGCCAAGAATGCTTAACCTGAAACAGCTCATAAAATACTTTGTTCGTCACAGACACGATGTTGTTGTAAGACGTGCAAAATATGATCTGGATCAGGCACAGAAAAGGGCTCATATTCTGGAAGCACTTCTAATTGCCCTGGATTTCATAGATGAGGTAATTGTAATTATCCGCTCTTCAAAAACTGTAGATGAGGCTAAAACACGCCTAATGGAGAGATTCCAGTTCAGTGAAATACAAGCCTCTGCAATTGTTGAGATGCGTCTGCGCCAACTTACAGGTTTGGAGAGAGAGAAGCTTCAGGGAGAGTATGATGAGCTGATGAAGCTTATCTTCCGTCTTAATGAGATACTTGCAAATGTTTCACTGCAGATGCAAATTATTAAGGATGAGCTTGCAGCTCTTAAAAGCAGTTTTGGTGATGCCAGAAGAACAACAATAGAGCCATCTGCAGAGGACTTTAATCCGGAAGATTTCTATCCGGACGAAGATGTAGTTATAACTATCTCTCACCTTGGATATATAAAGAGAACCCCTCTTTTTGAGTACAGAACTCAAAACAGAGGTGGGGTAGGAGTTAAGGGAAGCAATACCCGTGACGAGGACTTTATTGAACACATCTATGTTGCTAATATGCACAGTACGATGCTCTTCTTTACCCAAAAAGGGAGATGTTTCTGGCTCAAGGTGTATGAGGTTCCGGAGGGATCAAAAGCATCAAAAGGAAGAGCTATTCAGAATGTTCTCAACATAGTGCAGGACGACAAGGTTTGTGCCTACATAAATGTTCCTAAACTCAACGATGAAGAGTATATCAACAATAATTACATCGTACTGGCAACTAAAAAGGGTACTGTTAAAAAAACTTCGCTTGAGGCCTATTCAAGACCAAGGGCAAACGGGGTAAATGCAATTACAATCAGGGAAAATGATGAGCTACTAGAGGCTGTCCTCACAAATGGTAACAGTGAGATACTACTAGCGGGCAGAGGTGGTAAATGTGTGAGATTTAATGAGAAAGATGCCAGAGCTATAGGCCGTACAGGAGCTGGTGTTAGAGGAATAAATATCGGAGAGAGTGACGAAGTGATTGGTATGATATGTGTAGACCCGGCTGCAGCAGAGAGTGATAAAAAACATATTCTGGTTGTGAGTGAAAACGGTTACGGAAAGAGGTCTCTCCTTGAAGACTACAGAGTAACCAGCAGAGGGGCAAAAGGGGTAAAGACCATAAATATAACCGAGAAAACTGGCTCACTTATTGCAATGAAGGATGTAAGTGACGAAAATGATCTTATGATTATTAATAAGTCAGGCATAACCATCAGAGTTGCAGTCGCTAACATTAGGCTTGCAGGAAGGGCAACTCAAGGCGTCAGGCTCATCAACATTAAAGAGGGAGACTCTATTGCAGCAGTATGCAGTGTAAACAAAAGCGAAGAGAGATTACCCGAAGGTATTGACACAGACATTTAGTTAAAAATATTGTTAAATTTTAAAATCTAAATATTCCAAATGAAAAAATTATTAATTGCTCTAATATTGCTGTTTTCTGTTCAGCTGGGAGCACAAACAAAAGATGTGGCAGATGCTGTTAAGGAATTTGAAAAGGCCAAAAGTGATGCACAGAACGCGAAAAAAGCTGTGAATCCTCAAACCTGGACAAAGCTTTCAGCTGCTTATTCAGCGGTTTACGAGGCTCCGATTAAGTCAATCTGGCTTGGTGCTTCAAGAATAGATACTAAGATTCTGCTTAAAGATCAGAGAATTGAAAAGACAGAAGAGGCTACAATTGCCGGAGTTCCTTTTACTATTGATCAATATTCAGACAAAAAGCTCTACTATGGAGCATCAGGCGAACTTGCTGCCTGGGTAATTACTAACAAATACGTTAATGAAGACCTTCTGGAAGAGTCATACAAAGCCCTCGAAAAAGCAGTTGAACTTGACACGAAAAACGTCAGAACAAAGGAGATAACCGATTTACTTACATCTCTTAAAGGTAAATTTTTTAACGAAGCAATGTGCAGCTATACTTTGGGCGAGTACAAAACATCATCACTATTTTTTGAGAAAGCAGTAAAAATTGGTTCTCATAAATTTGTAAACACAATTGATACTGCATTTATTTACTATGCCGGCTTAACAGCTTTTATGGACAAAGATTACGATAGGGCAATAGGGTTTTTTACCAAATCAATTGAACTCAATTATGACGCTAATGGCGATGCATACTCATATCTTGCAGAGTGCTACAAATCAAAATCGGATGTTGAGATGGCTAAGGAGGTTCTAAATAACGGCTTTAGGAAACATCCAAGCACTCAGAGTATCCTTGTATCGTTAATTAATACCTATATTGAATCAAATGATGATCCTGCAAAAATTCTGGAGTTGATACACCAGGCGCAAAAAAATGAGCCGGAAAATGCTACACTTTATTATGCAGAGGGTAATGTATGGAAGAACCTGAATAATTTCGAGAAAGCTGTAGAGTGTTACAAAAAATCTGTTGAGATAGACAGTAACTACTACTTCGGCTATTTTGCAATTGGAGCTGCATACTACGATAAGGCTGTGGATATTCAGGTGAAGGCTACCGATGAGATGGATGATGCTAAGTATGAAGCTATGGTTAAAGAACTTGAGTCTAATCTGGAGCTTGCGATAGAGCCTTTTGAAAAATGTTTTGCATCTACTAAGGATGAAGAGATTAAAACCGTTGTTGCGGAATATCTTAAAAACATCTACTTCCGCTTCCGTGAAAAGAGTCCCGAGCATATGGCCGGATATGAGAAGTACAATGCGCTTTCTCAAAAGGGGTAGTTATAATTTTAGCAAAAACGAGGGGTTGTCTAAATTAGGCAGCCCCTCATTTTTTAACCCTCTATCAGATTTGGTCTGTAAGTTTTTGAACCAGTTTGAAGTTGGAGAAAAATTCTCGGGCAAAAACCCGGATAATTGTATAAGATGGGATAGCCACCAGCATTCCGACAACACCTGCCACACTAGCTGCTATTAAAAGCAGAATAAAGATCTCCAAAGGGTGAGCTTTTGCACTATTTGAAAATATAACAGGCTGGAAAACAAAATTATCAACTAATTGGGTGAATAGAAATACAAATATCAAAGTAACGACCAGAGAACCTATATCTGCACCAACAGGTAAACCTGTTGTTAATATTATTGCTGTCGCAAAAATAGCTCCTATCCACGGACCTATATATGGGATAATATTTAGAACACCGGTTAAAAAAGCAAGCACTATAGCCAAGGGGAAGTCCAGTCCGGCAACAAAATAGAGTCCCAAAGTGTTTAGGGTAGTTATTGACATTATCTGAATTGATAAACCAAAAAAGTACCTTACAAGCAGCGAGTTAATAGAGCTTAACGCCCTTCTGACATTCTTTTCGTATTTATCAGGGAACAGTGCAAGTACCATATTATCAAACATATCCTTTTCCTTAATAAAAAAGAAGGTGATAAACAGTACAATCAGAACCCCCATTAACGTTCTCATCAGAAGTGAAGTTACAGAAGCAAAGAAGTTGGTAACTGAAGATGCTGTAAACATTTTTTTTACCTCTTCAACTATTATGTCCTCAACTCTAAAGTCTCCTCCAACTAGTGGAAATATCTTTATAATTCTACTATTGAACTCTGCCAAAGGCTCGGATATTTTCAACTGCAAACTGCTCAAATCTGTATTGCTGATATTTACAAATACTGAGCCGAACAGTGGGGCTATAAACATAAATAGAGCGGCAAAGAACGAAAAAAGTATAAATAGAGAGATAAAGGCAGATAGAGCTCTGGGAAGATGCAATTTCCTGAATTTAAGTCTATCCAGCCTCTCCATAATTGGTTTGCCCATTAGTGAGAGAACTGCAGATATAATTATGTAAATCACGATATCGCTAAAATACCACGCAATAAAAGCTATCACCAGAGCAATTGTTATACCGATGATATATTTGGCCAGTTGATTCATACCTATAAGTGATTTATCTTCAAAAGTAATAATTTTTTGTAAGTTTGTGATGTTAATAATACAATTATAATTTATGAAGAGATTAATCCTTTCGTTATTTGTTATTCTGCTGTTTGTTGGCAAACTTGCTGCTGATGAGGGTATGTGGCTTCCTATGCTTATAAAGGAGCGTATTCCCGATATGCAAAAAAATGGGTTCAGACTTACTGCAGAAGATCTTTACAGTATAAACAAAGCATCGCTTAAAGACGCAATAGTACACTTTGGAAGTGGATGCACAGGAGAGCTGATTTCATCTAAAGGACTGATTATAACGAATCATCACTGCGGTTTTTCACAGATACAGTCTCACAGCTCTGTAGAAAATGACTATCTCAGAGATGGTTTTTGGGCGATGTCGATGGGTGAAGAGCTCCCCAACAATGGTCTCTCTGTAAGATTTCTTATAAGAATGGAGGATGTAACAGACAAGATTCTAAGTTCTTATCGGTCAAATATGACTGAGGATGAGAGAGTAAAGCTTATAAATGACAACTCTAATGAGTTATTGAAATCAGCGATTGCTAACACTCATTACCAGGCCAAAGTAGAATCTCTTTACTATGGTAATCAATATTTTCTGTTTGTATACGAGACTTTTAACGATGTAAGACTGGTTGGTGCACCTCCATCATCAATCGGCAAGTTCGGAGGTGATACCGACAACTGGATGTGGCCCAGGCATACGGGTGACTTTTCTCTTTTCAGAATCTACGCAGGAAAAGATAATAAACCTGCTTCTTACTCTAATGATAATGTACCATATACACCAAAGAGATATTTTACAATCTCTGTAAAAGGTGTAGAAGAGGGAGACTTCACTTTAGTTTACGGCTATCCGGGACGAACTCAAAAATACCTTCATTCTCAGGCAGTAAGATATATCTTAGAGAAATCAAACCCACATAAAATCAATCTTAGAACTCTAAGATTAAACATACAAAATGAGGAGATGGCAAAAAGCCAGGAGGTAAGAATAAAGTATGCTTCAAAAAATGCATCTGTATCCAACTCTTGGAAAAAATGGCAGGGAGAGTCCAAAGGGATTGAAAGATTAAAGATCATAGATGCCAAGATACAATTTGAGAAAGAGTTTAATGAATGGGCTAAGGATAAACCTGAATACAGAGGGGTCATATCAAGATTGGATGAATTGTACAGGGAGCTGGAGATCTATGCATTTGCAACAGATTATCATAACGAAGCGATAAGCTCCAATGAGATAATTCGTCTGGCTGGCACTATAAATACGGCTCTGAAACGTAATTCTAAGATGACACCTATAGTGAGTGCCGCCAATATTAAATCAATTCTGGATGGATTCTACAAAGACTACTATCTACCTATAGATAAAAAATCCTTTGTAGCTATTGTTGATCAGTATAGAAAAAACATAACTCAAGAGATGCAACCGCCGCTTTTTAGAGATATGATTTTAGAGCGAGGAGGCGTAGCAGAGATTGCAGAGTGTCTTTACTCCTCTACTGTTCTTGCCTCTGAAGATAAAGTATACCGCTTTATTGAGGCCGGCGTCACAGAGGATAGTTTCGTTAAAGATCCGGCATTTATTCTCTATAATGCATTTAATGATTATTTCATCAATGCAATCAAACCAAGGTTTGATGAGATTAACTCCGAGATCAATCTGCTTTACAGGACATATTTGAGAGGACAGATGGAGTTTAACAAAACAGGAGTCTTCTATCCGGACGCAAATTCAACGTTAAGAATAACATACGGTGCAGTTAAAGGCTATAAGCCCAATGATGCGGTTTACTTCAAACACATCTCTACTCTGGAAGGTATAATGGAGAAAGATAATCCTGAGATATATGACTACAACATTCCGCAGAGGTTAAGGGATATCTATTCAAAAAAAGAGTTTGGCAGATGGGCGGTAAACGGAACAGTTCCGGTATGTTTTATTGCGACAAACCACACTTCAGGCGGTAACTCAGGAAGTCCGGTTATAAATGCCGATGGAGAACTTGTGGGCATAAACTTTGACAGAGTGTGGGAAGGAACTATGAGCGACATAGCATATGACCCTCAAATGTGCCGTAACATCTCTTTGGATATCAGGTATGTGCTTTTTGTCATTGATAAAGTAGCAGGGGCATCGCATCTTATAGAGGAGATGAAAATTGCAGATTAACTATGAGACGAAGTTATTAACCGCATATTAAAAAAAGAGGGTGGCCATTTGGTCATCCTCTTTAAATATATGATTAAAATCAATACTAATACTCCTTGGCAGGGCGATCATTTGCCTGAGCTACACTTATAGTGCGGCCCATATGATCGGTACCGTTAAGAGCTTCGATAGCTGCGTTACCCTCAGTATCGTTTGGCATCTCTACGAAACCATAGCCTTTTGACCGGCGGGTATCACGATTGATAATAATTCTGGCAGAAGTAACTTCGCCATAAGGTGCAAACAGTTCGGCTAGATCCTCTTTCTTAGCACGGAAACTTAGACTTGAAACAAAGATGTTCATATGAACGGAAATAAAAAGTTTAAAATATAGGTTAATTAACTACACAAAGGTATACAAAATAATTACATACCAAAATTTTATGATATTGGTCACCAATCTAGTTAATCTTCGTATCCCGTACCGTCAAAACAGTGTGTGCAAATAGAGCTCTTGGGTAGTCCTATAGCTTTAATCAATGTCTCTATGCTATTGAATTTAAGACTGGAAAGACCCAGTTCGTCACGGATGAATTCTGTCATTCTGGCATACTCTTCTGTTGATGCATCAGAATATTTCTTAAGATTAACATCGTGTGCGCCCTCTTTTTGCAGTATGTATCTTCTCGTTATGAGTTCAAGAGGTGATCTTGATGCAGAGAAGTTGAGAAAATCACAAGGATATACCAGTGGAGGGCAGCTTATGCGGATATGTATCTC
The DNA here is from genome assembly GCA_964351405.1 of uncultured Muribaculaceae bacterium. Classification (GTDB taxonomy): domain Bacteria; phylum Bacteroidota; class Bacteroidia; order Bacteroidales; family UBA932; genus Bact-08. The sequence goes on from CAYGOE010000046.1 coordinate 12,707, forward strand.
TTTGGCACCAAAACTTATCAAAGTCTGAGCATTATCTTTAAGTTGGGTTCCCCTTACAATCGAGTCGTCGCAAAATGCAATTCTCTTCTCCCTTAGCAGACTCTTATTTGGAATCAACTTCATTTTTGCAACCAGGTCGCGGATAGATTGATTAGAGGGCATAAAGCTCCTTGGCCAGGTAGGGGTATATTTTACAATAGCATTTCTGAATGGAATTTTTTTGCCGGCTGCAAACCCGATTGCCATACAGGTGCCGGAATCCGGAATTGCAGAAGAGACATCAAGCGGAGTATCATCTCTTTCACCCAGCGAGTGTCCCAGTGCAAACCTCACATCGTCCACGTTTATCTTCTCATAAGTGCTGGTAGGGTAGCCATAATATATCCATAGGAATGAACATATGTGAAGCCTCTTTTTTGGAGGAGAGAGTTGCTCATATCCCTGATTAGTTACTTTTACTACCTCTCCGGCCCCTATACAATACTCCTCTTCATAACCAAGGTTAGAAAAACTACAGGTTTCTGAAGCTACTGCAAATGAGCCATCCTTCTTTCCCAAAATAAGCGGTGTTCTTCCAAACCTGTCTCTGCTTGCCAATATCCCGTTCTCAGTAAGCAATAAAAAGGAGCACGACCCTTTGATCTTACTCTGAGCTATCTCAATGCCATCTAGAAAATTTTTCCCCCCGGTTATCAGTAATGCAGTCAGTTCTGTGGGGTTTGTAGATCCTGAACTTAACTCAGTAAAGTTTCGACCTGAGTTGAGCAGCTCTCTCTCCAGCTCTGCAATATTATTTATCTTACCGACAGTTACAATTGCAAATTTTCCAAGGTGTGAATTAAGTATAATTGGCTGAGGATCTGTATCACTAATCACTCCTATACCCGAAATGCCGTCAAATTTCTTTAGATCATCTTCAAATTTTGCTCTGAAATGAGAGTTTTCCAAATTATGAATTGTTCTGGCAAAGTTCCCGTTGATATTGAGAGAGGCCATACCGCCTCTTCTTGTCCCGAGATGGGAGTGGTAATCAGTTCCGTAAAAAAGATCTGTAATGCAATTTTGCTTGGAGATTACTCCAAAAAGGCCGCCCATAGTAATAGAATTTTGAAAGTCGGTCACAAAAATATTACAAATTCCATATACCTTTACGAAATATTATGAACATAGATAGTTATGCAGAACATTATTTACCTGATTATCCATATTTTATTTGCTTTAGGCCTGTTCATATCTCTAAAGCTCGTTAATGTCAAAAATTTGAACAAATTTCAGGCAATTTCCGTTAACTATTCAGTAGCAGTTGCCTTAACTCTAACAGACCTAGCCTTTAACAGTTCAGCGTGGGAGTACTCTATGAAACTGATACTACCCTCTTTTATAATTGGTTTACTTTTTATTGTAAGTTTTATTGTGATAATCTATTCTACTCAAAAAGTGGGAATAGGTCTCACCACCTCTCTTAACAAAATGTCTGTCGTGATTCCGGTCACGGTTGGAGTTATATATCTTGGGCAAAACAGTGACATCTTTTTAAAAGTCGGGGGTATTATTCTCGCAATCATTTCATTCTTTCTTATCCTATATAAAAAACCTGCAGAGAGAGTAAAAGGGGCGTTTATACTCCCTTTTCTGGTCTTTCTCCTTCCGGGAATAAATGACACCTCTATGGAGCTAACAAAAAAATATATTATTACTGATCCTGCAGATAGTGAACTGTTCCTTTTTGGGGTATTCTTAACTGCTCTGTTTTTTAGCTTGGTTTTAGTCTTTGCGGACTTTAAAAAAGGTACTCATAAGGTGGCATTCCGTTACGAAACTCTCCTTTTTGGGGGAGTATTGGGGTTGTTTAACTTTTTAACCTCTAAGATGCTGCTTATTAATGTGGGCAGAATGGGAGGTTCGGTTGTTTTTCCTGTCCATAATGCATCAGTTGTGATGCTGACTGCCCTTATAGGAGTATTCTTCTTCAAAGAGAGCTTTTCAAAAAGACAGTGGATGGGGGTTCTACTGGCCATATTTGCAGTATTTATGATAGCAAGTACACTATAACTGCATTTATTATCAACCCTGCACAGATATATCTTTTACGGCCTCTCTTCAGCCCAAAATCTACGAAAAGTACAAGAATCAGTGCAATGATTATTAATCTAAATTCCGCATTTATTTCTGCATCTACACTTGAGTATGGGAGAGATTCTACTCTTGCAGCTATATAGTATATCGTTTTGGCAGTAATTTCAAGAGCCTTAAAAAGGATGTTATATCCAAATCCGGTTAACCATAGTATTGCAGCACAGCAGCAGAGGTAGATTATAATTGCCGAGAGTGGCATTAGTAAGATATTTGCTATAAGAAAGTAGAGCGGGAAAAAGTCGAAAAGTGAGATAGAAATTAGAGATGTTCCTATTTGACAAGCAATTGAAATCGAGACAACTCCCCAAAACCACCTCACGACCTTATTATCCGAACGAACTAAATTGTCAATTTTTGGGTTAATAAAGAGAATTGATAGAAATGCTACATAGGAGAGCTGGAACCCCGGCTCATAGAGAGACTCAGGTGAGAATAGCGTAATTATAAGAGCAGAGGCACTTAGCGAATTTAATGAGAGTGGAGATCTCCCTATCAGCCGGTAGATGGTAAGCATAGAGATCATAATAACAGCTCTTAGGGAAGATGCAGAGAACCCTGCAATTGCGCAGTAGATCCAAAGAATAGAAATTATAACAATACTCCTTAAGATTTTAGGCAGGAGTCTGTTTCCCAAAAAAGATAGTACAAAAGAGACAAAGGTAAAGAGGAATCCGGCGTGTAGACCCGATACTGCCATAAGATGCATTGTCCCTGAAGATATAAATGCATCTTTTG
>CAYGOE010000047.1:0-15052 GCA_964351405.1 uncultured Muribaculaceae bacterium
ACAGAAGAGTTATATTAAAAATTCAAAACTAAATCTATGAGAAAAATAATCTTTGCATCTGCAGCTATATTTATAATTGCAGCTTGCTCAAAAAGTGACGATATGAAGCTAAAGGAGATAGTTGATAATATTGAGAATGCAATTAAGCCTCTTAGCAGAGAGGCTGCAATAGCTTACTGGAACGGTACAATAACCGGTGAATCCGGTTATTTTGAAAGCTACTCTCAAAATAGTATGAAGATCACATCAATCTACTCAGATCCTGCAACTTTTGCAACTCTAAAATCAATTAAAGAGAGAGACAAAATTGAGGATCCGCTACTAAAAAGAGAGCTCGAGATTCTTTACAATAACTTTTTAAGCAATCAGGCAGATACCTCAGTACTTAATGATATTATTAAAAGATCTGCCCTGTTGGAGCAAAAGTATGCCTCATTTAGAGCACTCTACAAAGAGCGTGAAATCTCAGATAATGAAATAGAGCAAATATTAAAAAGTTCACGAAACAACAAAGATCTTGAAGAGGCCTGGAGAGCCCATAAAAAGATTGGACCTTTTGTAGCAGAGGATGTTATTGAGCTTATTAAACTAAGAAATTCCGTAGCAAAATCGCTGGGATTTGATAATTTTCACACAATGAGTCTGGAGCTCTCAGGCCAGAATCCTGCCGATATATCCGCCCTGTTTGACGAGTTGGACTCACTTACAAGAGATTCATTTGCAGCACTTAAAAAAGAGATGAACACTCTTTTTTCAAAACTCTACAAAGTTGATGAAGATATGCTGATGCCGTGGCACTTTCAGGGAAGATTCTTTCAGGAATCACCGCAGTTATATCCTGTTGATTTAGACAAATACTATAAGGGTCAGAATCTTGAAACTCTAACATCAACATTTTATAAAGGTATAGGGCTAAATGTCGATGTTATTATGGCTAACAGCGATCTTTACGAAAAGCCTAAGAAGAACCAACACGCATACTGCACAGATATTGATTCAGATGGAGATATACGGGTTCTTTGCAACATCAGCGATAATGAGCAGTGGATGGGAACAATGCTGCACGAATTTGGCCACGCTGTCTACTCTCAGGGTCACGATATCCCCGGGAATCCCTATTTTTTAAGGAACGCAGCTCACTCATTCACAACCGAGGCTGTAGCTATGATTTTTGGACGACTCTCAAGAAATCCTCAGTGGATGAAACAGATGCTTAACATCTCAGATGAGGAGACAGAAAAAATTGCAGAAGATTGCCGTAATTCATTAAGACTTCAACAGCTGGTATTTAGTCGTTGGGTTCAGGTTGTATATCGTTTTGAAAAATCTATGTATGCAAATCCGGATCAGGACCTGAATAAACTTTGGTGGGATTTGGTTCAGGAGTACCAAATGCTCAATAAACCACAGGGAAGAGATGAACCGGACTGGGCAACTAAGATTCATATTGCCCTCTACCCTTGCTACTACCACAATTACCAACTGGGTGAACTTTTAGCATCTCAAATGCACTACTATATTGTTGATAACATAACAAAATCTGGCAACTATAAAGATGAGTGTTATATTGGCAATCAATCGGTGGGCAGTTGGATGAGTAAAAATGTCTTTGCTCCCGGAATGACATATCATTGGAATGATATGATTGAGAGAGCTACCGGAGAGAAGCTGACTGCAAAGTATTACGCTTTACAATTTGTCGAATAAAAATAAATTATCTCTAAAAACAGACCTATGACAGTTAAAAAATACTTTCTGATAGTTTTTCTTTCCCTTTTTATTACGACTATAAACGCTCAGGGAATTAAACATTATATTCCTCACGGGGACTATACACTTAACTCTCAGATTCCCTCTCCAAAAGAGTTTCTGGGTTTTGAAGTAGGAGAACACCATATCAGTCACGATCTGCTCATTTCATATATGAGAGCACTTTCAAAGAGTTCAGATAGGGTTATAGCTCAGGAGATTGGAACAACCTACGAAGGGAGGCCGCTGATATTTCTAATTATTACCTCGCCCGAGAATCAAAAAAACCTTGATAAAATCAAAGAGAGACAACTAATGTTAACCGATCCATCAAAATCCTCTTCTCTCCCCATAAAAGATATGCCTTTAGTTATGTGGTTTGGCTACAGTGTACACGGGAATGAGGCAAGTGGAGTGAATGCATCAATGGCGGTTGCATACTATCTTGCTGCAGCACAAGGGGCAGAAGTTGATAAGATATTGAAGAATTCAGTAATAATAATCCAGCCGGCCCAAAACCCGGACGGTATTAACAGGTTTGCAAACTGGGTTAACTCCTCCCGAAGCTACTCAAATGTTCTGGATCAATTCTCAAGGGAGTTTCGTGAGCCTGCGCCAAGCGGCAGGAGTAACCACTACTGGTTTGATCTCAACAGAGACTGGCTTTTGGTACAGCACCCCGAAACAAGACACAGGCTTAAGATCTTTATGGATTGGCACCCTACTCTTGTAAATGACTATCACGAGCAAGGGAGTACCAATGGAACATACTTCTCTCCGGGCATTAAAAACAGTACAAACCCACTTGCACCCGAATTAAATCGCAAACTGACCGAAGATATTTCTCTGTATCACGCAAAAGCAATGAACGAAGATGGGGTACTATTTTTCACAAAAGAGGGATATGATAACTTCTATACCGGGAAAGGAGCATCATACCCCGATATGCTTGGTGCAATAGGTATCCTTTATGAGCAACCAAGCTCAAGAGGGCATATTCAGTCAAGAAACGGTGTGTTGTTAAAATTCACCGACATTATAAGATATCAGGCGCTCTGCACATACTCCGCTATAAATGCTGGTATAGACAAGAGAGAGGAGCTCAACAGATTCAAAGCCGAATCGTACAGAGAGTCACAAGATATGGCAAGAAAGGGGGCAGTTAAGGGGTATGTTATATCTGCCGGTTCAAATATTTCACTTATCGATGAGTTGAATAAAATTCTTAGTGCCCATTCTATCAATCTTTATGAACTCAAGAGAGATATAACAATTAACGGCAAGAGCTTCCCTTCCAAAAACAGTTACGTTCTACCTCTCTCCCAGAGAGAGTACAGATTGATTCGAACACTCTTTGATAAAACAACAAGTTACATCGACACTACATTTTATGATATTTCTGCTTGGACACTGCCTCTAGCTATGAATCTCAATTACGAAGAGCTTTTATCTACCGAGGGATTAATAGGCGAAAAAGTTGTTAAAGTTAGAGAGAGGATAAGAGCAGAGCTTCCGTTAAGTAAACTAGCATACCTTTTTGAATTAAGCGATCTATACTCATATAAAATTCTTTATGATCTTCTTAACCGTGGAATTGCAGTAAGAGTTGGAGATAAGCCATTCAGAATATCTATTGGAGATAGACAACTATCCCTCTCGGCAGGTACTATTATGGTTCCGGTAAGGGGGCAACAGTTAAGTGAAGCTGAGCTTCACAAAATTGTTTTACAACACTCTCTAGAGAGCGAAACAGATATCTACTCTGCAACAAGCAGTTTCGGGGTGGAGTTTGACCTTGGAAGTGCTCATTTCAAAAGAGTATCAATTCCTAAAATCGCCCTGATAGTTGGAAGAGGGGTATCATACGGATCTATGGGTGAGTTATGGCATCTTCTTGACCAAAAATACTCAATACCTGCTTCAATTATTGACGCCTCATTACTCTCAGAAATTGATCTGAATCAATATAACACAATTGTTTTAAGTGGTAATTACAGACTTCCTAAAGATGTTAATGATAAGTTAAAAAACTGGAGTTCGTCTCCTTCAAATGCAATTATTGCAATCGATCAATCATTCAACACTCTCAACGAAATTGGGATAACAGATATCAAAGAGAGATCCCCCGGAGTTGAAAATATAAGCGGAGTAATTTTAAAGGCAACTTTTTCAAATGAATCCCCTATTTTCTATGGAGTATCATCAAATGAACTATTTCTTTTTAAAAGAGGCAGAACTATAATCTCCGAAAGTGCAACACCTGGCTCTACAGCTGCAAAATATGCCGACAAGCCTTTAGAGAGTGGATATCTGCCAAATTTAACCACTGAAACAATAAAAGGGATGCCGGCCGTACTTGCCGGAAACAGAGCAATCTACTTTTGCGATGCTCCAAATTTCCGTGGCTACTGGTATGGAGCTTCACGTCTTTTTGTTAACTCTCTATTTTTTAGAGAACTAATTCCATCTGCAAAGATTCAGACAAAGTAGCATTTATGCTCCTTTCTGGGCAGACAAAAAAGATCTACATCAGTTCCTACAATCACCCCGATCTCGCTTAGTGACCTTAAAGAGGTCTCATAAGCAAGTTCAGGGGTGTTGTTGTTATCACTTAAGTGGCATAGGAAAATATTCTTAATCCCCGGGTGATAAAACACTTTAATTGCTTCGGAAGTTTCATCATTACTAAGGTGCCCTCTTCCTCCTCTTATTCTGTCAATTAGAATTTTAGGATAACCTCCTCCCTCTAACATAGATCTGTCGTAATTGGATTCTATAATTATGTTGTGAGATATCTTGCAATACTCTACTACTCTTTTTGTTACTCTTCCCAAATCTGTTATGAGTGTAAAACGCTCTCCAAGAAAGTCAATATGGTAGCCAAGGCTATCGGACGCATCGTGAGGAACATCAAAAGCTGTGATTGATACACCCTTATAAACAAACGGAATCTCCTTCTCTAGCATCTTCTTATACCCAGATAGCTTATCTTTGGTATGATAGTGATTTTCAAGCGAGTGCAAAAGCATCTCTGTACCATAAACAGGTTTATTGTATCGCAGAGTGAGGGTCGTCAGATGCTTTATATGGTCGTAATGGTCGTGTGTCAAAAGAACTAAATCCAGTGATTCAATATTTACAAAGTGCTCAGATAGTCTCTTTCTTATGTTTTTTGTACTAATACCTGCATCTATTAATATTGCTACTTCACTATTTCCTATATAGTAACTGTTACCGCTGCTTCCACTGGAAAGACTTATGAATTTTATACTCTCTTCTCTATTAGCACTCTTTAACATAACATTTTGTTGACCTCATCTTTTAAGTTGTCCGAAGGGTTAAACAGCAGTGTCTTGTATCCCAATCTCTTTGCAGTTTCAATATTTAGAGGAGAGTCGTCTACAAAAAGGGTCTCAGATGCGCATATCTCGGCACTTTCAATAACTTTTTCAAATATCTCATCATCCGGTTTTGCCATTTTCATCTGATAGGATAAAAAAAGGATATCAAAATAGCTTTCAACCGGAATGCCTTTAGTTAAAAATAGTGGGCGAACAATCTCAATTGCAATTGGATTGGTATTACTCAGCATAAATAGTCTATATCTTTTTTTAAGTTCAATGAGATAGTCCAACTTATAAGCAGGAATATCTTCCAGAAAGGCGCCCATAGCACCTACTATCTGAGTGTTGGTTACACTCTCCCTTATCTGTGGATCTATATAGCTTCTAACTATATTCATAAACTCCTCAGTTGATATCTCGCCCTTCTCATACTCAAGAAAGAATCCTCCCTGGACATATTCGTTAAGAATCTTTCCAAAGTCATTGAAACCAATTCGTCGGAAAGCCTCCTCACACGCACCCCTGTTGAGCCCCACAAGAACTCCTCCTAAATCAAACACTATATTTTTAATCATTCTTCTATTTTAAAATTATATGGGTAGCGAAAAATACCCTTCTCAGTTATTATTGCAGACACAAGCTTTGCAGGGGTTATATCAAAAGCCGGGTTGTACACTTTAACCCCGTCGGGAGCCATTTGGTTTTTAAACCATTTCCCTGTAACCTCAGAGCTAGGTCTCTCCTCTATTACAATATCTTCTCCACTTTTACATCTGGAGTCGATTGTTGTTGAAGGTCCTATAATGTAGTGAGGAATTCTATAGTGTGATGCCAGTATGGCAACCATTGAGGTTCCTATCTTATTTGCCACATCACCATTTGCAGCGATTCTGTCGCATCCTGTAATAACTGCATCTATTAATCCCTTGGACATAATGCTGCTCACCATATTATCACAAATAAGAGTTGTATCTACACCCGCTTTAAGCAACTCATAGGCTGTAAGCCTAGCTCCCTGCATTAGAGGCCTAGTTTCGCAGGCAAATACTTTAATTGTGACTCCTCTGCTTCTTGCAAGGTAGACAGGTGAGAGGGCAGATCCAAATCTCGAAACAGCCAGATGACCTGCATTACAATAGGTTAGAATAGTAGAGCCCGGTTTTAACAACGAGAGTCCAAGCTCTCCCATTTTAATATTATGTTCAATATCCTCACTCTTGATTAGCTTTGCCTCTTCCAGCACTCTCTCCTGAATCTCCTTAACAGAGATGCAGCCATCTTGAATAATTTTATTCAGGGTGGATTTTAACCTCTCCAGACAGTTTCTTAAGTTAACTGCTGTTGGTCTTGTTTTTAGAAGGATTTCATATACTCTGCTAAACTCAGACAGGTAGGATGTAAAATCTTTAGGTTTCAGATTTTTAATAATAACACAAATTCCAAATGAGGCTGCTATTCCAATAGCGGGGGCTCCTCTAACCCGGAGTGAAGTGATTGCTTCAGCTACATCCTCTTCATTTTTGAGATAGAGAAAGAGCTCCTTTGATGGTAACTCTGTCTGATCTATGATTATTACTGAGGTACCATCGTCTGAAATATCAACAGAGTCATATCCAAAGAAATTTTCAATCATATAATTCATTTCTGTTTTAAATATGAATTTCTGAGATTTTCCAGTGTGAGCCTCTCTCTCTCTGATAGATTTAGCGGAGTATCTCCTCTCTCTTTAATAATATGAGAAATCTTGCAGTTGCTCTCCATAGCCTCTGTCCTCCACCAGGCCTCTTTAATACTCTCTCCCCAAGTTATCAGACCGTGGTTTCGAAGTAAAATAACTGTACTTCCTTTACATTGATGCTCTATCTCATTTGACAGCTCTTCTGACCCTGGCATAATAAATGGCACAATGCACATTTTATCAAGCCAAAATAATGCCTCTACACTCATTGAATTGAATGGCAGAGAGTTTGTAAATGCAAAAGAGCAAGTATAGGGTGGGTGGGTATGAATAACTGCTTTTGCCTGTGGATTTGATCTATAAACTGCAATATGGGTTTTTATTTCGGAAGAGGCGAACCTGTTTCCGTAAATTTTATCTCCTTTAAATGAAGAGATTACCATATCTTCTGGACTCAACAGCCCCTTTGACTCCATTGTTGGGGTGGAGATTATCATATCACCGGAGAGTCTTAAAGAGATATTTCCTCCGTTTGCCTCTACGTATCCCTTACTCCACATCAGATGTGAGTACTCTGTGATCTCCAGAGCTGACTCTGCATACTCTTTAGGAATAGGGTTCATAGCAAACAGTTGTTATAGGGAAGATATGAGCTTGGTTACAATAGCACTCAGTTTATCTGCAGCCATATTTGCGGCCTCAACAACATCCTCTCCATCATTTACAAAATCATCTGCAAAACTGAATGCCTCATTGGTTATTACTGAAAGACCAAAAACAGGTATGTTTGAGTGTCTTGCGACAATAACTTCAGGAACAGTGGACATACCTACAGCATCTGCACCGATGAGTCTAAAATAGTTATATTCTGCAGGGGTCTCATAAGTAGGGCCGGTACCTGCCAGATATACCCCTTTTCTAAGGGTAATACCCAGCTCCTTTGCCACGCTCTCTGCCCTTTCTATAATAGACCTGTCATAAGGTCTAGTCATATCGGGAAATCTGGGACCGAAGCTCTCCAGATTAGGACCTATTAGTGGGTTAGGCATTAAGTTAATATGGTCTCTTATAATCATAATATCTCCCACTTTGTAATCTTTGTTCACCCCGCCTGCAGCATTTGAGACAAAAAGGTAAGAGATACCCAGAAGCTTCATTACACGAACAGGAAGAGTTACCATATCCATACCATAACCCTCATAGTAGTGGAATCTACCTTGCATTGCGATTACAAACTTTCCCCCAAGATAGCCTAATATGAGATTACCCTTATGTCCCATAGCTGTAGAGATTGCAAAATTCGGAATCTCTTTGTATGGAATTATAATTTTATTCTCAATTCTCTCTGCCAATTCTCCCAATCCGCTCCCGAGAACTATACCTGCCAGTGGAGTCTTTCCCCCTGTCTTTGAGGAGATAAATGATGCAGCCTCTTCGATTTTCTTTAAATATTCAGTTGACATAATATTTTGTTTTCTATAAAAGCCTTTTGTACAGCCTGTTAACATTATCTATAATCTCTCTCTCTCCCTCTACTCTCCTACCCTCCATTAAAATTTTTCCGTCACATATCACTGTATCTACACAGGAGCTGTTGGCAGAATAGACCAGGTTTGCCTTAAAATTTATATTTGGAGTAAAGGCAATCGAGTTTGTATCAATAATTGCTAAATCTGCCAGACCACCCTCTTTTACCTCACCGCAGTTGATTCCCAAGGCCAAACCACCATTTTTGGTTGCCAGATTAAGTAGTTCATCCAGTGGCATAGCTGTAGGATCTTCTCTCCAGGCCTTCTGAACCAATGCGGTTGTCTTCATAGTCTCTATCATATCCAGGTTGTTTGAAGATGCACAACCATCTGTCCCAAGAGTTACTGTTACACCTGCATCCCTAAACTCCTGGTACCTGAACCTGTATCCGGAGGCTATTTTTAGATTTGAGTTGATATTATGAACAACCTTAACATCCCTTTTGGAGAAGATTTCAATATCCTCATCGTCCATCCAAAGGCAATGGGCGGCAATAGTATCCGGACCCAAAACTCCTGCTCTGTCAAGAAATTTAGTAGGAGATACTCCGTGTAAATCAACAGAGTCCCTGTTTTCACCCTCTGTTTCTGAAACGTGAATATGAACTAGAAGCCCTCTCTCTCTGGCGAAATTTGTGCCCCAAACCAACATCTCTTCAGAGACACTGTAGGGAGAGTGAATGCCAATTGCAAAACGGTTCCCGGGACCCCACTCTTTGGATCTCTCCCAAGCACTAAAACACTCCTCTTTTATTCTGCTCCATCTGGATTTATCTCCAAGATCCAAGATCACAAACGGCTGGACCGATCTTATTCCCATCTCTGAGGATGCTTTCACTGCAGCATCCAGATTCCAGTACTGGTCATTGAAGCAGGTGGTACCTGATTTAATCATCTCAAGAACAGCAAGCTTGGTTCCCCAGTAGACCAGTTCATCGTCCAGCTTGCGTTCTATAGGCCATATTTTTTTGTAAAGCCACTCTTTTAAGTGCATATCCTCCCCTATTCCTCTCATAAGGGTCATTGCCGCGTGAGTGTGCATATTTATAAACCCCGGGATAAGAGTTTTCCCATTACCGTCTATTACTTTATGTGCTTCAAAAACTATACGTTCTCCAATTTTCTCAATCTTATTATCAACTATCAGAACATCTTGGCATCTCTCATCCAGCACTACTCCCTTTATCAGTATACTATTACTCATCTTCTGTCAAAATTTCCCAAAAGTAGTCATTTTGAACTATATTTAAAAATTACTCTTTCGCAGATAATTTGCTATCTTTGAATAAAAATGAGAATCTTATGGCTAGACATAAATGCCTCATACTCACATTCATCTTTAGCAATACCAGCTCTTCATTCACAATTATCCAAATCTATTGAGGAGATACATTCTTGGAGAGTTGTTTCTGGCTCAATTAACAGACAAACAACACATTATCTTACAGAAATCTCTGATTTTTCTCCTGATATAATACTCTCAACTTTGTGGCTTTTCAACCATAAAAAGGTTGTATCTGTACTTGAGAGAGCGAAGGCATTGTCTCCAAATGTCAGGATTATTCTAGGTGGTCCGGAATTTTTGGGAGACAACAGAGATTTTTTAAATAAAAACAGTTTTACTGAGGCTATTTTTCGGGGCGAAGGAGAAGATATCTTCCCTGAGTTTATTGCCACAATTGAGAGTATAAGGAGTTACTCCCAAATTACAGGATTCTGTTATATAGATGAGCAGGGAGACTATATAGATAATGGAGTTGCATTTGTGAAAGACTTCGCTCAACTTAACCCGCCGGAGTGCTCTCCACTTTTTGACTGGAACAAGCCTTTTGTGCAGGTTGAGACCTCCAGAGGGTGTTTCAACAGATGCTCTTTTTGCATAAGCGGCGATGAGCGAAAAGTTGACAACATCTCTTTAGAGTCCCTTGAGTCAAGATTTGATAATATTTTGCACCATAATATTAAAGAGGTAAGAATTCTGGACAGAACATTTAATGCTAATTCTAAAAGAGCTGCACATCTTCTCAACTTATTCAAAAAATACAGCCCTCATATTCAGTTCCATCTGGAGGTACACCCTTCACTCCTTGATGAGAGATTAAGAGTCATTCTTGAAGATCTTCCCAATGGATTGCTGCATATTGAGGCGGGTGTTCAAAGCTTTGAAGAGTGTGTATTAAAAAGTTGTAACAGATTTGGTGGTAGTAATCAGACGGCAGAGGGTGTTCGTTTTCTGACATCTCTCGGCAAATTTGAGGTTCACTGCGACCTGATAGCTGCTCTTCCACACTACACTTACAGAGAGGTCCTTAATGATACTCTGATGCTTATCGAACTAAATCCACACGAAATTCAGTTGGAGGTGCTTAAACTACTGCCGGGTACTGAGATTACCAGAAATGCATCTGCCTTTAATATAAAATACTCCCCTTCACCACCTTACGAGGCACTAGAGACACCATGGATCTCGTTTTACGAATTGAGGCTCTCATCTGCACTTTCAAAAATTCTCGACTCATATTACAATAATGTGGTCTGGAGAGGTTGTTTCCGTTCGATTATGGTTGATAACCGAGATTTTTTAGAGCATTTCACACTACACTATAGTGAAAACAGTCTCGATAATTGCATTAATTACGAGAGCAGAGGTCTCTATCTTTACAACTATGCAAAAACCAATTATCAAAACGCAATAATCCACATAATATTATGCTGGATGGAAAATGGCTTCTCTATTCGTATCGGTCCGGGGTTACTCTCTAAACAGTGGAGATTTGGTGAGCAGTTGCACAATCCCATTTTTGATTTGGAAGATAGAAGCTCAGCTTACAGATATGTAGAATACGGCTCAAAAAGATACTGGTTTAAATACACCAAAAATAGTAACAGTTATAAGTCAATTTTAAATTTTATTGAAATATTATAAGCACAAATAGATATTTATGTTACTTTTCATTATATTTGCGCCCTAAATTATTAAATATGATAACTAAAGAGTTAATCTCGCCTAAGAGCATAGTAATTGTTGGCGGATCTGAAGACTCGCACAAACCTGGTGGAAATGTTCTTAAAAATCTTCTGGAGACTAAATACTCCGGTAAATTATATGTAGTTAATCCGAAAAGTGAATTTGTACAGGGCATTAAAAGTTACAGCTCTGTCGAAGAGCTTCCTCAGGTAGATCTGGCAATTCTGGCAATACCTGCTGCTCTCTGCCCGGGAGTTGCAGATACCCTGTGCAGTAAAAAATCTTGCAAGGCTATAATAGTGTTCTCGGCTGGTTTTCACGAAGATGGTCCGGAAGGTGCAATTCTGGAGGAGGAGCTTGTAAGGATTGTTAACACTGCAGGTGCATCACTAATTGGTCCTAATTGCATTGGAGTTCTTACCCCCTATTATTCCGGAGTTTTTACAAAGCCTATTCCAAAGCTTGACTCCAGAGGTGTTGATGTAATTTCAGGTTCTGGTGCCACAGCTGTCTTTATTATTGAAGCATCAATGCAGCTCGGACTTACCTTCTCATCTGTCTACTCGGTTGGAAACAGTGCTCAAATCGGAGTTGAAGACATCCTTGAACATCTGGACGAGACATATATACACGGGAAAAGCTCTCCAGTTAAACTACTATATATTGAAAGCATAACAAAGCCGGAAAAGCTGCTCAAACACTCCCGTTCTCTAATAAAAAAAGGCGCATCAATAGCTGCTATTAAATCTGGATATAGTGAAGCCGGAAGCAGAGCGGCATCTTCTCACACAGGAGCAATGGCCAGTCCGGATGTTGCAATTACCGCTCTGTTCAGGAAAGCGGGTATAATTCGCTGTTATAGCAGAATGGAGCTTGCTACAGTTGCATCCGTACTGATCTACCCACAACCAAAAGGGAACAAAGTGGCAATCATTACTCACGCCGGGGGACCAGCTGTTATGCTAACCGATATTTTATCTGCAAACAACATTAAGATTCCCGAAATAACAGGTGATAAGGCCATCGAGCTGCTTAAAAAGCTTTATCCCGGCTCATCTGTTTCAAATCCGGTAGATTTTCTGGCAACAGGTACTGCAGAACAGCTGTCACATATTATTGATGCTTGTGAAAACGATTTTGACGTGGACTCTATGGTGGTAATATTTGGCTCTCCTGGGCTAAAAACAGTTTATGATGTTTATGATAAACTCTGGGAAAAGATGGTCAAATGCAAGAAGCCGATCTATCCTGTTTTACCCTCGATTGTGAATGTCAAAGATGAGATATCCCACTTTCACTCAAAAGGAGGTATCTCATTTCCTGATGAAGTAGTTTTTGGGGCTGCACTGGCAAAAGTACTTAACAACAGAGAGTGCATTCACGAGGCCGAGCTACCTCCGGTAGACAATAAACTTATAAGATCTGTAATAGAGAGTTGTTCCGACGGATACCTCTCACCTGAAAATGTTCAAAAACTACTAGATGCAGCAGGTATAAACAGAGCTAAAGAGGCTATCACCAGTAATCTCAGTGATGCAAAAAAGATGGCCAAAGAGATTGGATACCCACTTGTAATGAAAGTTGTAGGGCCGGTACATAAATCGGATGTTGGAGGTGTTGTGCTCAATGTAACAGATGAAGAGACTTTACTAATTGAGTTCAACAGAATGATAAATATTCCCAAGACAACTTCAATTATGCTTCAACCTATGCTATCAGGTAATCAGCTCTTTATAGGGGCAAAAAGAGAGGATAAATTTGGTCATCTTATTATGTGTGGACTGGGAGGGATATTTGTCGAAGCTCTCCACGATATAAGTACAAGTCTCAATCCTGTCTCAAAAAAGGAGGCTGATGAGATGATTAAATCTCTGAAAGGTTATAAGATTATTGAAGGAACAAGAGGTCTGGAGGGAGTTAATCAATTTCTCTTCTCTGACTCCGTAAGGAGAGTCTCTGCTCTTTGTAACGCAACTCCGGAGATCTTCGAGATGGATCTGAACCCACTTTTAGGTAATGCAAGGCAGGTGATAGCTGTTGATGCCAGAATCAGGATTATAAAACAGTAGAAGATATGCTCAAAAGATTAATTGGGTGGTACAAAAAACAATCATCTTCTACGCAGGGTTTTATTATAATAATTACTTTGTTAATAGTAGGAATAATAATCAGATGGGAGTATATAATAAACGGAATTATTAAAGGATTCCACTTTTTCTCTAAATAATTACTGTTTATTTTAACTATTTGCTTTCATTTTTAGATAAAAAAATATAATTTTGTAAATAATTATAAACTTAATAAAAAATCAATATGGCATTAAGAGGAGCTATCGTGGTGGACACAGAAAAATGCAAGGGTTGCAGCGTTTGCCTTGTAAACTGTCCACCCAATACCATTGCTTTAGCTAAAGAGGTAAACAGCAAAGGTTATAACTATGCCTATATGGCATTCCCCGAAAATTGCACCGGTTGCACAAATTGTGCAACAGTTTGCCCGGATACCTGCATCACTGTTTACAGAGTTAAAGTTTAACAGATAAAATTACAATAAAATATGGCAGAATTCATTTTAATGAAAGGGAACGAGGCTATTGCAATATCGGCTATAAGAAACGGTTGCGACGGTTATTTCGGTTACCCTATTACTCCCCAGTCAGAGGTTATGGAGACCTTAATGGTGGAGAGACCCTGGGAGACGACAGGTATGGTAGTTCTTCAAGCAGAGAGCGAGATTTCATCTATTAATATGCTTTACGGAGGAGCATCCTGCGGAAAAAAAGTGATGACATCGTCGAGTAGTCCGGGACTAAGCCTAATGTGCGAAGGCATTAGTTATCTTGCCGGCGCCGAACTTCCTTGTGTTGTTGTGAACGTTGTAAGGGGAGGTCCCGGATTAGGCACAATTCAGCCTGGCCAGGGGGACTATTTTCAAGCCTGTAAGGGTGGCGGACACGGTGATTATAAAATGGTGGTTCTGGCTCCTAACTCGGCTCAGGAGATGTATGACTTTGTAGATCTTGGTTTTGACCTTGCATTTAAATATCTTACACCTGTTATGATACTTGCCGACGGAGTTGTTGGTCAGATGATGGAGAAGGTAGAGCTTAGGCCTGTTAAACCAAGGTGGAGTGACGAAGAAATTAAGAAGAGTTTCAAATGGGCTACCACTGGTAAAACCCCGAACAGAGAACAAAATGTTATTACATCACTTGCTCTAGATGCCGCTGTACACGAAAGGCTTAACCATAAGCTTCAGAGTAAGTATAAGCAGATGGAAGCAGAAGATCTCCGTTATGAAAGCTATATGTGCGAAGATGCAGATCACATAGTTGTTGCCTACGGATGTATGGCTCGTATTTGTGAAAATACGGTTGAAATTGCTAGAAATGAAGGGATTAAACTCGGACTTCTTCGCCTGATAACTCTTTACCCCTTCCCTACTGCAGAGATACAGCGTATGGTTCCTCAGCTTAAATCTATAATGTCAGTAGAACTTAGCGCAGGACAGATGGTAGAGGATGTAAGACTGGCGGTAAACGGAAAGATTCCAGTAAACTTCTTCGGCAGGCTTGGAGGTATCGTTCCCTCTCCTCAAGAGGTTTATGAAGCGTTTAAAAAAGAGATCAACAAATAATAATGCCTACAACAATGGAATTAAAAGATATAATCAAACCGGAGAATAAGGTCTATTCAAAGAGTCCTGTTCTTACCAACAAAGTTATGCACTATTGTCCGGGCTGTTCTCACGGAACAGTACACAAACTGATTGCAGAGGTTATTGA